>CAXTNS010000962.1:0-2007 GCA_964245465.1 uncultured Thermoanaerobaculia bacterium | reverse complement strand
GCACCAGGTAGGCCAGCGGCAGGATCCACGGCGTGCCGATGAGGACGAAGCGGCCGATCCACGGCTGGTGGGCGCTGAAGGTGGTGGCCAGGGCCACGGCGAAGACCGTGCCGGGCACGGCCCAGGGCACCGCGATCAACCCTTCGAGCAGGCCGCCCACGCGGTCACGGCGGGTGGCGGCGAAACGGGCGGCGGCGAAGCCCAGGGCCAGGGCGGCAAGGGTGGCGGCGATCGCCATCCACAAGGAGTTGACGATGGGGCGCAGGCGCTCGGCGTCGGTGAACAGGGCCGTCCAGTTGCCCAGGTTGAGAACGGGGGGGAAGGGCTCGGCCGTCCAGGTGAAGGCGGGCACCAGCGACACCAGCATCAGCACGGCGTGCGGCAGGAGCAGCAGGGCGGCCAGGAGCCAGCCGAAGAGGCCGGCGAGGGCTCGGGCCAGCGGGCTCCTCAGTTGCCGCCGGGCCGGCGCGATGCCGCGCACGCCGGTCCCCACGGCTTCGTTGCGGTCCACCCGGCGCAGGGCCCCAAGACCCAGGAGGGCGAGGAGGGCCAGCATCACGGTCTCCACCTGGGCGAGGGAGATGTCGCCGTTGAGCCGGGAGGCCACGATCTGCGTGGTCATCACCCGGAAGCCGCCGCCGAAGAGGTAGGGGGCGGAGAACGAGGCGAGCGCCGTCATGAAGGTGAGGAGCGCCGCTCCCGCGAGGGCCGGCCGCAGCAGGGGCAGCGTGACGCGGAAGAGGGTCCGCGTCCGGCTGGCCCCCAGCGAGGCCGCCGCTTCCAGCAGGGCCGCGTCGAGCCGGGCGAGGCCGGCGCGGGTGAAGAGGTAGAAGTAGACGTACATCGAGTAGGCGTGCACCAGCAGGATCGCTCCCGGCCCCACCAGCCGCCACGGTGGCTGGGAGAGGCCCAGGAGCGACTGCACGGCCCGCGACGCGAAGCCGCTCTCGCCGTAGAGGAAGAGGAAGGCGATCACGCCCACGAGCGGCGGCAGGGCTACGGGCAAGGCCACGATGGCGCCCAGGACGCGCCGGCCCGGGAACTCCGTTTGCTCGAACAGGAAGGCCAGGGGGATGCCCACGAGCCCGGCCAGCACCACGGAGGCGGCCGAGATCCAGAGGCTCCGCCACAGGGCCAGCCACTCGTCGCGCCGGCTGAAGAACTCGCCGAAGAAGCCGACCGTCCACTTCCCCGGCCCGCCCAGAGCCTCGAACAGGGTCATCAGCAGGGGATACCCCACCAGCCAGGCGAGGAGAGCTGCGATGAGCAGGGCGGGGAGGAGAGAGGCTCGTTTCACGGCGTTGCTGGGTACGACTTCAGAACGTCAAGGTTCTGTAAATTCTCTCAACTCGATCTGTGGGATGATCCTCGAAATAATCGCGGCGGCGGACCGGCCGGGTTGGGTGCCACCCGCACAGAGGTGCCCACGGCCGCCGCTCCGGAGGGCGCCAGGACCTCCACCTCGCCGCCCGCCGTGAGAGCGACCTGATAGTAGGTCACCGGGCCGGCGTAGCGCCGCTCGGTGACGCGGCCGGCAAGGGCCTTGGGATCTCCGGCGGAGACAAAAGTGAGCGACTCAGGGCGGATAACCAGGTCGGCCTCTTCACCGGGCGCGGACCCTGACAACTCGGGAGCGCGTTCCGCGGACCAGCGCACCGGTCCGGTCGCCTCCGACGCCTGAATGGGCACCCAGACGGCCCCGTCGCCTTCCAGCGTTCCCGGCAGCACGCTCGCCCGGCCCACGAAGGTGGCCACGAAGCGGGTGGCAGGCCGCTCGTAGAGGTCCTCGGGGGTTCCCACCTGATGGAGGACGCCGCCCTGGAGCACGGCCACGCGGTCGCCCAGGTGGAAGGCCTCTTCCTGCTCGTGGGTCACGAGCACGGTGGTGATGCCCACGCGCTGAATGGCCCGCTTGAGCTCGCGGCGCGTGCGCTCGCGGAGGGTGGGGTCGAGGTTCGAGAGGGGCTCGTCCAGGAGCAGCACGCGGGGTTCGGGGGCCAGGGCCCG
>CAXTNS010000961.1:0-2007 GCA_964245465.1 uncultured Thermoanaerobaculia bacterium | reverse complement strand
GTCGAGAAGGAGGCCCGGGTCCCCACCGAAAGGCCGCTCATCGCCGCCGTCTACCGGAACCGTCTGGACAAGCGGATCGGCCTGGCCGCGGACCCCACCGTCATCTACGCCTTGAAGCGGCTCGGCCGCTGGAACGGCAACATCCGCCGGGAGGACCTGCGGATGGAGTCGCCCTACAACACCTACCGCTACGCCGGCCTGCCGCCGGGTCCCATCTGCTCGCCCGGCCTCGCGAGCCTCAAGGCCGCCGCCCGGCCGGCCGACGCCCCCTACCTCTACTTCGTCAGCCGCAACGATGGCACCCACGTCTTCGCCGAAACCTTGACGGAGCACAACCGCCGGGCCCAGGAACGGCGTGAGGCCGGCGGACGCTAGATCTCTTTTTTATTGACAGTTCCGCATACCTGGTGTATCAAGGGCGGTAGAACGAGTCCATACACCAGGTACGGAACGCGCCGCCCCTCCAGCGGAAAGACGTTTTCCCATGGCGGCGCGCCGTCCAAAGAGGAGGCCTGTGATGAACATCCCGGAGGAATTTGGGAAGTATCTGCTTCTCAAGAAATTGACGGAGGATCCACTCGGAGAGACCTTCCGGGCCGGCAGGGTCGGCGAGACCGGCACCATGGAGCAGGTCGTCCTGCTGCGGGTGTTCAACGGCAAGGGGCTCGACGGCGAGAAGCTCTGGGCCAGGATCTCGGGCCGCGCGGCCGTTCAACAGGTCCTCAAGAGCCCCAACATTGGCAGCGGTGTTGATCTCGGACGCGTGCGGAGCTTTCCCTACGCGGCCTACGACTATATTTCGGGCAAGAACCTGGCGACGGTCTTCGCGCAGTCGGCCCGGCAGCTCTCCCCCATCCCCACGGACCATGCCCTGTTGATCGCCGAGCGCATCTCGCTCGCCCTGGCTGCGGCCCATGAGAGCCGGGTCCAGGACGAGCGGATCCTCCACGGCTTCGTGGTGCCGCACCTCGTGATGATCTCGAACGAGGGCGAGACCCGCCTCCTCGGCTTCGAGGCGGCCCCCGGCCTGCGCGACCTCGCGGCCGGCAACTGGCAGGACGAGTCCCTCCGGTCCTATCTCTCGCCCGAGACCCTGGCCGGGGCGCCCCTGGGCAAATCGGACGACGTCTACTCCCTGGGTGCCCTCCTGTTCGAGTTGCTGACCGGCGAGCGCCTTCCAGCAATGTCAGCGGGGGCCGGCGGTTACGGTCCGGTCATCGACGGCGCCGTCACCGCCAATGAAGGCACTCCCCTGCCTGAGCCCGTGGCCGCGCTTCTCAAGAAGAGCCTGGTGCCCCGCGAGCAGCGGATCGCCGACGCCGTCACCTGGCACAAGACGCTGTCGAAGCTGATGATCGACGGCCATTTCAGCCCGACCACGTTCAACCTCGCCTTCTTCATGCACAACCTCTTCCGCGAAGAGATCGAGCGGGAGAGTAACGAGATGCAGGCTGAGAAGAAGCTGGAGCTGCACAAGCGGCCGGCCCCGGTGGCTGTCCCAGTCGCCGCGCCCGCGATGTCCGCGGGATCTTCGGGGGCTGCCGCCCCGGTCGTGGACATGCGCGAGACGACCGGCGTGCGCCAGGGCACCCTGCCGGGGACCCGGATGCCGGCCGCCCAGTCCTCGGCCGAGCCCTCGAAGAAGGGGCTCTGGATCGGGATCGCCGCGGCCCTCCTCCTCGCCGCGGCCGGCGGCGGCTGGTTCCTCTTCGGCCGCCCGGACGGCACTGCGCAGGTCGCCGATGCCGGCAGCCCGCCGCCTGCCTCGAACACCACCCAGCCCGCCGCCATGCCGGGCACAGGGCTGACCCCGGGGACGGTGGATCCCGCCGCTCCGGCCGCACCCACGCCCGAGGAGATCCAGGCGCAGATCCAGCAGATGTTCGAGGCCCGCCAGAAGGAGATGGAGTCCAAGCTCCAGACCCAGTACGACGACCGCATCAAGGAGCTCCAGAAGCAGCTCGAAGAGAGCCGCCGGGCCGGCGCCGCCGAGCCGAGCCCGGTGCC
>CAXTNS010000960.1:0-2014 GCA_964245465.1 uncultured Thermoanaerobaculia bacterium | reverse complement strand
CCTCCAGGGTGTGGAACTGCTTGGAGAGCAGGCTCTCTGGGGAGTAGGCGTGCCACGTGCGGCAGCGGAAGTGGAGAGGCCGATCGCCGGGCCTCACGAACAGCGAACCCCCGCAGTCGGGGCAGGTCAGGCCCGCCGGCTCGCCGCCCCAACTACCCTCCGGATCTTCGGAAACTCCCATGGCGTCAGGCTCCTCTTCGACCTCGTCGCAGCCCCCTTCGGCCGGCCGGGGCTCGTACAGCAGGCGGTCGAGCAGGCCGCCGATGCCGGCAAGCGGCAGGACGTGGTCGACTTCCACGTTGGCAAGGGCGCTCGTGGGCATGCCGGGGTAGTCGGCGTCCTCGGGATCCTGCACCACGGCCACGCCGCCGCACTTCTTGATCGCCGCCAAGCCCTCGGTGCCATCGTCCAGGTTGCCGGTGAGCACCACTCCCACCACGCGCGTGCCGTAGGAGCGGGCCGCGGTGCGGAACAGCACGTCGACCGCCGGGCGGTGGCCGTTCTCGCTGGCGTTGCGGGAGAGGTGGATGTGACTGTTCTGAAGGGCCAGGTGCCGGTCCGGAGGCGCGACGTAGATTCGGCCCGGCCGGATGACCTCGCCGTCCGCGGGATGGGAGGCCGGCAAGCGGCCCGAGCGGGTGAGGATGGCCGGCAGCGCGCTGTAGCCGTCCGGCGCGATGTGCAGGACGACGAAGATGGCGGCCCGCAGGTTGGGCGGCAGGTCCTCGACCACCTTGCAGAGGGCCTGGACCCCGCCGGCGGAAGCTCCGAGGACGATGATGTCGCGGCCTGCAACGTCTGGATCAGTTTCCAAGAGTCCCTCCAGCCGTCCCCGCCGGCACGTCCAGCACCTGCCGCACCTTCTCCAGGAACTGGCCCGGGGGGAAGGGCTTCTGCAGGAAGTGCTGCTCCGGTTGGAGCCCGCCGTGGTGGTCGATGGCGTCCTCGGGGTAACCCGAGATGTAGAGCACCCGCATCTCCGGCCGGCGGCGGACGAGTTGCTCGGCGAGTTGGACGCCGCTCTGGCCGGGCATGACCACGTCGGTGACCAGGATGTGGATGGGACCCGGGTGCAGCTCGGCGAGGTCGAGCGCCTGGGTGGCATCAGGGGCGGCCAGCACCTGGTAGCCCCGGCTCGCCAGGATCTCGACGGCGGGCTCGCGGATGTTGTCCTCGTCCTCTACCAGCAGCACCACCTCGGAGCCCCGCGAGCGGCGCCTGCGCTCGGCGGGAGGTGGCGTCCAGGGGGTCTCCTCGGACTCGGCCGCCCGGGGCAGGAGCATGGTGAAGCGCGAGCCCCGCCCCTCCTCACTCTCCACCAGGATGTGGCCGCCGCTCTGGTGCACGATGCCGTGGACCGTGGCCAGTCCCAGGCCCGTGCCGTGGCCGCGCTCCTTGGTGGTGAAGAAGGGCTCGAAGAGGTGCTCCACCACCTCGGGAGGCATGCCCACGCCGTCGTCGCCCACGGAGAGCTGGAGGTAGTGCCCGGGGGGCAGCTCCCCTCCGGTCTCGTCCATCTCCGAGATCTCGACCTCTTCCGTGGTGAGCTCCAGGGTGCCGCCTTCCGGCATGGCGTCGCGGGCGTTGACGACCAGGTTGAGGACCACCTGCTCGAGCTGGCCGAAGTCCGCGTGCACGGTGCCGTCCGACGTGCCGAGCCGCGTCTCCAGCCGGATGTGCTCGCCGATCAGCCGGCGGAGCATGGGCTCCATGTCCCGGATCACCTGGTTCAGGAGGAGCTTCCGCGGCTGGAGCACCTGCTTGCGGCCGAAGGCGAGGAGCTGGCGCGCCAGGGTGGCCGCGCGCTCCTGCGCCCGCTGGATCTCCTCGACGTGGGCCCGCCGGCCGTCCGACTCGTCGATCTCCTCGCACAGCAGCTCGCACCGGAAGGCGATGGCCGCCAACAGGTTGTTGAACGAGTGGGCGATACCGCCGGCCAGCCGGCCGACCCTCTCCATGCGCAGCGCGTGGCGGAGCCGCACCTCGCTCGTGCGCAGGGCATCCTCCGCCGCCC
>CAXTNS010000959.1:810-2022 GCA_964245465.1 uncultured Thermoanaerobaculia bacterium | reverse complement strand
GACGGCCAGGATGGCGCTCTCCTCGCCCTCGTCCGCCGCGGCGGCGGTCAAGGCGTTGAGCTGATCCGGCGGCGTGCTCACCACGGCGATGCCGAGCTGGTCGAAGTAGACGGCGCCGGCGTCCTGCGTCTGCTCCAGGTCCACCGCGCCCTCCGCGAAGTCGGCCGAGCTGGCGACCAGCCCGATCCCCGCGGAGCGGCTCATCAGGCTGACCGCCTGGCTCTCGGCGCCCTCGCGGAAAGTGACGATGTACCGCCCCGTCAGATCTCCTTGGGGCTCCGCTTCCAGAGAGACTCCGGGGATGGGCGGGCTGCCGGCTGGGGCACTCGAAGCGGACGATTGGGAACGGGACCGCGGGGTCTTCTTGGACGCTTGAGCCATGGGGAATCCCTTCCTGGCGCAACTCTCCTGAAGGATTCAGGAGATGCTACTTCACTCTACAGGCGCCAGGGAGGGACGGGCGTTACATCTCCACCACCTCGAACCCCTCGAACACCGGGTGCCCCGCCAGGGTCCCCTGGGGCGAGCGGGCGTCCGAGTGGGCCTTGCGGAAGGCCTCGGATTCCGTCCAGGCCACGAAGGCGTCCCGGGAGGCCCAGGTGGAGTGGGAGACGAAGAGGGTGATTCCCTCCTGGGTGGCCCCCCGGAGGAGGTTGAAGGTCTTGAAGCCGGGCACCTCGTGGAGGTAGGAGTTGCGGTTCCTCCAGATCTCCTCGAAGACCTGCTCGTGGCCCTCGTTGACGCGGAAACGGTTCATGGCAATGTACATCGGGGTCAAACCTCCATCGGGGTCAATCCTCCAGCAGGCCGCGCTCGCCCATCCAGGTCTTGTTGAGCTTCGAGAGGTAGCGCTCGCCGGAATCGGGGAGGAGGGTCACCACCAGGGCGTCCTCGCCGAGCGACTGGGCGACTTTACGGGCGCCCGCCACCGCCGCGCCTCCCGAGGAGCCGGTGAAGATGGACTCCTTCTTCGCCAGCTCCATGGTGGCCCGGTAGGCCGTCTTGTCGTCGACGGTCACGATCTCGTCAACGTAGTCCCACCAGACGGTCGAGGGCATGAAGTCCTCGCCGATGCCGTCGATCAGGTACTGGTGGATCTGCTCGGCGGGCGGCAACTCGCGGTGCTTGACGTAGTAGGCGTAGACGCTCCCCACCGTGTCCACCCCGATGACGCGGATCTTCGGGTTGTGGCTCCTGGCCACCATCGACACG
>CAXTNS010000959.1:0-800 GCA_964245465.1 uncultured Thermoanaerobaculia bacterium | reverse complement strand
CCTCTCCTTGAGGAACTTGGCCGTGCCGCTGATGGTGCCGCCCGGGCCCACGCCGGTCACCCAGTGGGTCACCTTGCCGTCGGTGTCGCGCCAGATCTCGGGGCCGGTGGTGCGGTAGTGCGCCTCGGAGTTGGCCTGGTTGTAGTACTGGTACGGCAGATAGGCCCCCTCCTCGTCACGGATGCGTTCCGCCACTTTGTAATAGGAACGCGGGTCGTCCGCCTCTACGTTGGTCGGACAGGTGAGGACGGTCGCGCCCATGGCCTCCAGCAGCGCCACCTTCTCTTTGGGGATCTTGTCGGCGCAGGTGCAGATCAGCTTGTACCCCCTCAGGTTGGCCACCAGGGCGAGTCCCACGCCGGTGTTGCCCGAGGTGGGCTCGACGATGGTGCCGCCCGGCTTCAGGAGGCCCGCCTTCTCGCCCGCCTCGATCATGGCGATGCCGATACGGTCCTTGACGCTGGAGCCGGGATTGAAGGACTCGACCTTGGCCGCCAGCATCGCGGGCCCGGGGTGGAAGCGGCCGAGCTTGATCAAGGGAGTGTTCCCCAGGGTTTCCAGAATGTTCTCGTAGATCTCCATCACGTCTCCGATCAATATCTGAACGCGGGGATAGAAGGGCGGGATGCTAGCACAACCCCCAGCCCAACCAGACTTGGCCCCGGCCTTGCAACACCTCCTGGATGCGCCGGAGGGACCGGTCGCATTTCACTTGCCAAGAGGAGACACCATGGACGAGAAATACAATGCTGGAACGGGTGTAACGGCGGATAACACCACGACGGCTCACGATACGGCTC
>CAXTNS010000958.1:0-2022 GCA_964245465.1 uncultured Thermoanaerobaculia bacterium | reverse complement strand
CTAGTGTAGTGCGTCAAACAGACCGACCCTTATGGTCCACGGGTGAAGGTCTGCTCTCCCATGGGGGGACAAAAGGGCCTTTAATTGCGACGCACTACACTAGCACCGGCTGCGAGAGGTGCGGAGGTGCACTAGAATGGAGTGTCATAGGAGATCTCTGATGGCTGTGACACTGTCGGTTGAGGACGTTCCCGAAGAGGTGGCCGCAAAGCTGGAAGAACGAGCGAAGCGGTCTCACCGCTCTCTCCAGGGAGAGATCTTGGTGATTCTCGAGAGGGCTGCCGCGGAACCGGAACGGCTCAGCCCAAACGAAGTTTTGGAGAGGGTCCGAGCTTTGGGACTGAGAACACCTGGCGAGTCCGCCGCGTTCCTGCGTCAAGACCGGGATGCCCACTAAGGTCATCGACGCCTGCGCAGTTGCCGCTCTCCTCTTTGGCGAACCGGAAGCTCAACTCGTCGCGGAGAAACTGGGCGATTCTCACCTTGTGACTCCAACCCTGTTCCATTACGAGCTGGCCAATATCTGCTGGAAGAAGATCCGGCGCCATCCTGAGAAGCGAGACGCGCTCCTCGAAGCGCATGCCCTCGTGAACCAGATGGAGATCGAAGAGGTCGAGATCTCAATTGCTGAAGCTCTCCTTCTTGCTGATCGAGAGAATCTCACGGTCTACGATGCTTCTTATCTTTGGCTCTCTCGAAGGTTGGGATACGAGTTGGTCACGCTCGATGGGGATCTGATCACCGTGCTGGCAAAGTCTCCAGGCTCCGGCCCTCTGTAGTAGCATCTCCCGTCCGCCGGAGATGCGATCGATGCCGTTCAAGCTCCTGAAATCCCTCTGGATCGTCCCTGTCCTCCTCCTCGCCGTTGGCTGCCGCGGCAAGGAGGAAACGGGTGCCGCGGAGGCGGCGTCTCCCGGGCTCAAGGCTCCCCGCCGGGTCTTCTTCATCACGGTGGACACCCTGCGGGCGGATCACATGAGCCTGTACGGCTATCCTCGAGAGACCTCCCCCCACCTGGAAAAGCTGGCCGCCATGGGGGTGACCTTCGACCACGCCATCTGTCAGTGGCCGAAGACGGGCAGCTCGTTCGCTTCGATGTTCACCGGTCTCTATCCCCACACGACGGGCCTCACCCACAAGGCGGCCCTGCGCATCCCGGAGCCGTATCTGACGCTTCCCGAATTCTTCAAGGAGGCCGGGTACCAGACGTTCGGGGTGAACTCGAACGCCGTGCTGGCCGCCCGGTTCGGCTGGGGCACGGGGTTCGACGAGTATCAGGAGACCTGGGGCGGCGGTGATTTTCCGGACGATCCCAAGGCGTTCCGGCCTCTGGCGAGCGCCATCCGCGTCAACGATCTCGCCATCCCGCTGCTCCGCAAGCACGCCGGGGCGGACAAGCTGTTCGCCTGGATCCACTATTCGGACCCGCACGCGCCCTACATTCTGCCGGAGGGCGCCACGAACCCTTTTCTGGGGGACGCCCTTTCCAAGGAGGGGATGGACCGCCCGCTGCCGGCACGGCTCACCAAGGGCTACACCCTCGACGGGCGCACGGACCTCAAGTACTACGTCTCGCAGTACGACGCGAACGTCCGGGTGGCGGACGACCACATCCAGAGGCTGGTCGACGAGATGCGTTCCCTGGGGCTCCTCGAGGACAGCCTGATCATCTTCGCGGCCGATCACGGCGAGAGCCTGGGGGAGCACAACTCCTGGTTCGAGCACGGTCCCCTGCCCTACAACACCACGGCCCACGTGCCGCTGTTCTTCGTCATGGACGGCCTGGCGGCGGGCCGGCGTGTGGACCGGCCGGTGGAGTTGGTGGACCTCTATCCCACGCTGCGCGAGCTGATCTCTCCGGACCGGCAGGTCCCGGGGCTGGAGGGGAAGAGCCTCTGGCCCCTGTTACGAAGGGAGGACGGCCCTGGATCGGGTGCGTTCCGCCAAGCTTTCTCCGGGGCCGGCCGCAGCCCCAACCTCTACCACAGCGTGCAGGAGCCGGCCTGGAAGCTGGTCTTCAAC
>CAXTNS010000957.1:0-2023 GCA_964245465.1 uncultured Thermoanaerobaculia bacterium | reverse complement strand
CGGCTCAGCGAAGCGGCCTGACTCTCAGGATTGCAGATTTTTGCAACAACCGGGTGAACCGGCGTCTATGGACCTCCGTGGCCTTTCTCTTCGTGATCCTCGGGCTGGCGGCTTCTTCCACAGCGCGGGCGGACAACGTCTGCAGCACGAGCCCTTCGGTGATCTCCTACTCCTGCGTCTACGGCCGTGCGTACCTGGTCGTCAACGGCGGCGTCTACTTCAATGGCGCCTCGGTGTCCGTACCTCGTGGCACCTCGATCCAGGCGGCCGGCAATGGCATCATTCCGAACACCCGCATCCTGTTCGAGTTCCGCACCCCGATCGGAACCGTGGCCTACAGCCGCTTGAGCCAGAACGCCCGCAGCAACTGCGTCGTCCACCAGGAACCGGAAACCTTCAGCACTACGGTGCTGGCGCCCGGCACCTACCACGTCTACGCCTCCCTGTGGGCGGCGAACACGGGTGAGCTGCCGGGCTATCCCTACGGCTGGCCCTACTGCCGGCAGGGTGATTTCGTGGCTTATCTGACGGTTTATTGAGCGCCTGCGCACGGTGGGGCCGCCCGGACCGGCCCTACCGCCGCTTGACCTTCTGGATCCCTCGCCGGCTGCCCAGGGTCACCCGGGGCTTCATCTCGACGTAGGGGGGCACGCCCGGGACAGTGCAGCGGGGGAGGTCTTCGCCCAGGGTCGTCTCGATCTCCCGGATGATGGCCTTGTCCATCCAGGTACTGATCGTGGAGACGATGCCCGTGGCGTTGCCGCGGGCCGTGCGGCCAGCGCGGTGGATGTAGTCCTCCACCGTCTCCGGCATGTCGAAGTTGATGATGTGGCCCACTCGGGGGATGTCGAGGCCGCGGGCGGCGATGTCCGTCGCCACCAGGATGCGGTGCTCGCCCTGGCGGAAGCCCTGGAGCGCCTGTACCCGTTGCCCTTGCGAGAGGTTCGAGTGGATGCGCTCCACCGGGTGCCCCTCGCGCTCCAGCACGCCTTGGAGCCACTCGGCGTCGCTCTTCCGGCGGATGAACACCAGCGTGCTCCCGAGCTCCTGGTGAAGCAGGGCGAGGAGGCACGCCTTCTTGTTCTCCGGCTCCACCAGATACAGCCGGTGGCTGATGCCGGCGGCCGCCTTGCCCTCCGGCGTGATGTCAATTCGCATCGGGTCCTTCATGAACTGCTGGGCCAGCCGCTCGATCGGGGGCGGCATGGTGGCCGAGAACATCAGCGTCTGCCGCTTCTCGGGGAGCTCCTGGAGAATGCGGTGGACCTGGGGCATGAAGCCCATGTCCAGCATGTGGTCCGCCTCGTCCAGCACCAGCACGTCCGTCTGGTCGATGCGGGCCGAGCCCTGCTCCAGGTGGTCCAGCAGGCGGCCGGGCGTGGCGACGATGACGTGAGGCCGGCGGCGCAGGCCCTGGAGCTGCGGCCCCATCTTGACCCCGCCGATCAGGCAGACGCTCTTCAAGCCGTAGTCGCCGCCGAAGGCGTCGAGAAAGGCCTGCGTCTGAAGGGCGATCTCGCGGGTGGGAGAGAGGATCAGGGCACGCCCCCGGGAATCGCGGGCCAGCCGCTCCGTGATCGGCAGCGTGAACGCCGCCGTTTTGCCCGAGCCTGTCTCCGCGAGGCCGATCAGGTCCCGTCCCGTGAGAGAGGCGGGGATGACGGCGGCCTGAATGGGCGTCGGATGCTCGAAGCCTACGAGCCGGATGCAGCGCAGGATGGACTGGCTGAGTCCTAGCGATTCGAAGCTTATGTCTGTGGTTTCAACGGGATGCTGCGGGATGGCCAGCGTCTGCATGACTCTTGCTTATAGCCGATTCCCGCCTCGGCAGGCAAGCCGAGGCCCGGCTTGGCCCTCGGCCTTGTCAGTAGAAAGGGGAGGATGGAGGGTCAGACCTTGTCTTGACGAGGGGCAGGTTCTAGAATTCTTCGGGGATTCTAGCCGTCTGATGGGCCCGACTTGTGGACAAACGAGACACTTTTTTTGATACCTTTTCTTCGCTATGCAGCCTTCTCCTTGATCG
>CAXTNS010000956.1:0-2028 GCA_964245465.1 uncultured Thermoanaerobaculia bacterium | reverse complement strand
GAGGAGCTCCGGGTGATGGCGCGGCAACCACTCGGCCAGGAAATCGAATCCTCGCCGCCGGCTCTGCGACCGGATCCTGGAGCGCCAGCCGGGCCATCCCTCAACGAGCCGAAGCCCAGTCCTGATCCAGCTTGCCGAGGTGCGGCCGGCCTTCCAGCAGGGCCTGGAAGGTCTCTTCGTCGATGTCGTAATCCCAGAGATAGGCCAGCCGGCTCATGGCCTCATCATAAAACAAAAGGGCGTCCCCACCGGGACGCCCTCATAAGCCGCCTCTCCCGCTCACCTACGCCATCGCGCTCCGCAGCACCGGCCGCTCGGCCACTTCCATCTCCACGTGGGCCACGTCGACGCTCTCCAGGATCTGCTCCATGTAGAAGTAGCGTAGCGGGGCCTCGTGGACCTCCGGCTTCTTCCACTCGCCGAACAGGTCTTCCAGGAGGTGGAGCTCGGAGACGAGCTGGCGGCCGCGCCAGCGGCGGATCACCGGGTGCAGGAAGACGCTCTCCTCGGCCTTGGCCGGCTCGGTGGGGCGCACGGCGCTGAACGGATCGCCTTCGACCTTCCCGAATTCGAGCGTGATCGTGTAGTAGTGGCTGCTCTCGCCGATCTCGCTCTGCTGGACGTAGGCGAGCGGCATCTCCTCGTAGTAGGCGGCGTGGTCCCAGCCCTCGTCGACCACGATCACGTCGTGCAGGTAGCCGAACTGCTGCCACAGGGCCGAGCTGCGGTTGAGGCGGTCGAGGGTGGCTTCGAGGAGCCCCTCGGGCGTGGGCTCGATCTCCCGCGCCGGCCACTCCTGGCAGCCGTATTTCTTTTCGAGCATCCGGTGAAGGGCCCGCACGTTGTAGCGGAAGCCGTGGATGAACCCGGAGGTCGTCTTCTTGAAGTCGTTGGCCTGCATGATGGTGCCGGCGAAGTAGAGGCCCGGCACGTTGACCGACTCCCACTCGGGCGTCTGCGCCGGGAAGCGGTCGCTGCTGGTGAGGATCGGCCGGCACTCCTGGGCGAAGATCGAGTTGTCGAAGCGGAAGCCGGTGCAGACGATCACCCGGTCGTAGGTGAGCACCTGGATCTCGCCCTGGGCGTGGCTGTGGCGGATGGAGACGGCGAACTGGCCGTCGCGCCGGTCGATGCGCTCCACCATGCAGTCGAGCAGGGCGTTCTGCGTCTTCAACTGGTAGGTGTCCAGGAAGTTGTTGTTGACCGCCCGCAGGTGGCCCACGTAGTGGGTCTTCCAGGCGAGTTGGACCGGATGGGGGCTCGCCACGTGGAGGAGCGCCGTCGTGGGGATCAGGTTGTCCGCCGTCTCGAAGGCCGAGTTGCCCTTGCCGAGGATCAGGACGCGCTGGTTGGTGAAGTCGTCCGGCTCGATGGAGACGTCGACGTAGTTCTCGGCCAGCTCGATGCCGGGGATCGAAGGCACGTAGGGCTTGCCGGCGCCGGTCGCCACGATCAAGCGCCGGCAGGTGAAGACGTTGCCCTCCGCGTCGGTCAGCCGGAACAGGCTGGCATGCGGCTTCTCCACCCGCAGCACCCGGGTGTTGCAGCGGACGGCGAGCCCGTGGATCCGCGCGTAGTCGCAGAGGTAGCGCACCAGGTCGTCGGCCGGCGGAAAGTAGCGGTGGCTGTAGTCCTTGAAGAGGATGCCGTCTTCCGTGTCCGAGAGGAGCGAGTTCCAGTCGAAGCGGAGGTTGATCTCCGGATCGTTGGAGCCCGTGTAGACCTTGTTGGTCGAGAGCAGGGTGCGGTGGCGCGGGAAGGTCTTGAAGAAGTGGCCGGGACTGTCGCCGGCTTCCAGGATCAGGTAGCTGTGGCCCGCGCGGGACAGGTGGGGGCCCATCTGCAACCCCGCCGGGCCGGCGCCGAGGATGAGGTACTCGTAGGTGAAGCCCTCTCCAAAGCTCACGCCGTGGTCCATCGATTCTCCCCCCATAAGAGATTGCCGCCTCTGAAGACTGCGATGCGGCAGAAAAAAAATCAGGTACTTCGCTCTAGTAGTGGCGGCTGGAGATCAGAGCGGGACACTGG
>CAXTNS010000955.1:0-2034 GCA_964245465.1 uncultured Thermoanaerobaculia bacterium | reverse complement strand
TTCTTGGACTCTGTCCTCGCGGGGAGCTGACGATGCTGCGAATCGAAACCCGAACCGACACGACCTCCGAAGTCCTCTACGTCCTGGCTGGACGAGCTACGAGCGAGAACCTTCCGGAGCTGATCCAGCTTCTGAAACCGGAGCGCGACCGTGGACGCCGGGTGACGCTCGACCTGGAGGGGCTGACTCTCGCCGACCGGGACTTCGTCCGTTTCTTGGCCTGCGGCGAAGGGATGGGGATCGAGCTCGTCAATTGCCCCGCTTACGTTCTCTCGTGGATGCGTTGCGAGGGGAAAGAGGAGAGGAAATCTTCATGAAAGTACGCTTTCTGGCGGCCTTGGCGCTGACACTGGCCGCTCTTCCGGTCCGGGCGCAGGAGCCCCTCAGACTCTCCTTGCCCGATGCCGTCCACCGGGCGCTCGACGAGGGCACCGCCGTCCGCATCGCCACGACCGGCACCCGTGAGGCCGAGGCCCGGGCGCAGGAGGCCCGCTCGGCCTTGCAGCCGCAGCTCAGCGGTGGTCTCCAACTCGCCAATGAATCGATCAACCTGGCGACGTTCGGCTTCACGCCGCCGCCCGGCGAGCCCAACGTGACACCGCCTTTCAACGTGGTGGACGCCCACCTCACGTTCGCCATGAACGTCATCGACCTCGCCGCCCGCCGGCGGTACGAGGCGGCGCGGGCGGGCGTCCGGGTCACCCAGGCGGACCAGCGGCGCACGGAAAACGAGATCGCCGCCGCCGTGGCCTCGCTCTACGTATCCTACGGCCGCAGTGGAGCGCGGATCGAGGAGATCCAGGCCAACGTGGATCTGTTCCAGAAGCTGCGCCAGCTCGCCGCCGACCAGAAGGAGGCGGGCGTGGGCACGCGCCTGGATACCACCCGGGCCGACTTCCAACTCGCTCGCCAGCGGCAAGCCTTGCTGGTGGCGATGAGCCAGCGGGATTTCGCCCGGCTGGCCCTGCTGCGAGCCATCGGCGCCGACCTGGGTGCGGCCCTGGAACTGGCGGACGACTGGACGAAGATCTCGCCGGACACGCCGCCCCTGGCGGCTTCCCTCGAAGCAGCACGCCGCCAGCGGCCCGAGCTCTCGCTCCTGGAAGAAAGGCTGCAGGCCGCCCGGTTGACCCTGGAGGCGGCCCGGGCCGAGCGGCTGCCCACGCTGGGTGCCCAGGCCCAGGCCGTCGAGAGCGGCAACCGCGTGCAGGACCTCGAATGGAGCCGCACCGTGGCGGCGGTCGTCAACGTGCCCATCTTCACCGGTCGGCGGACCGAGGCACGCATCGCCGGGGCCCAGGCCCAACTGGAACAGCTCGAAATCCAGCAGCGCGACGTCGAGCGCCAGGTCGAGCAGGAGGTGCGCCAGGCGCTCCTCGCGCTCGACAACGCCCGCAGCCGGGTGGAGCTGGCGGACCAGAGCCTCCGCCTCGCCCAGGACGAGCTCGAGCTGGCGAGCGACCGGTTCAAGGCCGGCGTGACCTCCTCGATCGAGGTGGACAACGCCCAGACCTCGCTCGCCGCCGCGCGCGACACCCGCATTGACGCCCTGGCGGACGAGGCCCAGGCCCGTTTCGATCTGGACCGCGCCACAGGACAAATCCGAGCTTTGATTTCCCCCAATGGAGGGAGTTGAGATGAGCAGTCCGATGAGAGTTGAAAAGAACGAACCGGCGCCGACACCACCGCCGGCACCGGCCCAGCCAGTGGCCGAGCCGAAGGCGCGGAAGGGGGGGCTCCGCAAGGTCATCCTTCTGATCGTCCTGACCCTGCTGGCCATCGCGGGCGCCGTCTTCGGCGTCCAGACGTATCTGTTTTATCAGCACAACGCGACCACCGAGGACGCGCAGGTCGACGGCAACATCGACCCTGTCCTCCCCCGCGTCTCCGGCTACGTCCAGGAGGTGCGGGTGGCCGAGAACCAGCACGTCAACGCGGGCGACGTGCTGGTGGTGATCGATCCCAGCGACCTGCAAGCCAAAGTGGACCAGGAGCAGGCCGCCGTGCTCAACGCCCAGGCCGCGGTGTCCGTGG
>CAXTNS010000954.1:0-2036 GCA_964245465.1 uncultured Thermoanaerobaculia bacterium | reverse complement strand
CTCGGCGGGCGGCCCCACGAAGATCCGGTCCTCCCGGCCGGCGAACACGGAGCGGCCTCCGAGGTCGTGGAAGAACCAGGCGTGCGCCTCGATCCCCCAGCGGTCGAGGTGGTCGAGACGGGCGCGCAGCACGGTCTCGACGCCGCCCAGGGTCAGATACTTGTAGAGGAAGAGGACCTTCATCCTTCTCTCCCCCCTTCCGCCAGGGCCCGCTTCTCGGCCACTCTCTGCTCGCCGCGCTCGACCGCGCCCAGCAGGGCGTCGAGCCGGGCCTCCCAGGTGCATGAAGCGGCGAAGGCGCGGCGGGCCGGCGCGGCCTGCTTGCCATTGTCTCCGGCATGGGCCGCCCGGGCGAGCGCGCCGAGGAAGGCGTCCACACCCTCGGCGCGGGTGACGAACGCCTCTCCCCCCGTGGGGGGATACACGCCGGTCGCCACCACCGGCAACCCCATGGCCAGGTACTCGTAGGTCTTGATGGGATCGGCGCCCGCGGCCAGCCGGTCGGGCTTGAAAGGGATGATGGCCACGTCCCAGTTGGCGGCGAAGGCGGCGAGCTCCCCCTGGGGCTTCTTGCCCAGCAGGGCGACGTTTGCGGGCAGCTCGATCCCCTCCGGGCTGCCGCCGTAGCCGATCAGATAGAACCGCCAGGACGGACGCCTGCGGGCCGCCTCGGCCACCAGCTCCCAGTCGAACCAGGCGCCCGCGAGGTAGCCGAAGTAGCCGACCGTCACCTCGCCGCGGTCGAGCGGGCGCTCCTCGCGCACCACGTCCAGCCCAGGCTTCAGGCCGTTGCCGACGATGCCGAGAGTGTCCAGCGATGTACCCCCCAGCTCGCGGATGCGGCCGGCCAGGAAGTCGTTGATGGCGAAGACGGCGTCCGTGGCGGCGATCAGGTGGCGCTCGAAGGGCTCGTCGTACCAGACCGCCTGTCCCACCCGGTGGAACTCCGCCCAGTCGTCGAGCACGTCGTAGACGGTGACCCAGCCTTCGGCGTTCAAGGCGGCCAGGATCTCGAAGAAGCCCGGGTAGGGAAACTCGAACAGGGCGATCCGGGATGCCTGCGATGACGGTGGCAGACCCGCGAAGGCTCCGGCCAGCATCTCGGGCTTGGCCAGGGCCACGTCGATGGGGATCTGCACGATGCCCTCCTCCAGGCGGTCTTGGACGCACCACTCGTTGGGCCACCAACGCCAATAGCAGAAGACCACCGGGACGCCGCGCCGGGCAAGCTCCAGGGCGAGCTGGGTCGGCCGCTGCCCCTCGCTCTCCAGGAGCTGGGTGGCCGAAAAGATGGCCACCACGGGCCGGGCGCCGCTCGCCCGCACCCGCTCTTCGAACCGCAGCAGGTCGCCTCGCGGATCGGGCTCGCCGGCGGCGGGGGTCTCCTCGCCCAGAGGGTTGAGATAGCCAGGCACGCGGGGTTGCACGCCCAGCAGGCGGGCCAGGACGGTCCGTCCCCCCTTGTAGAGGCCGCGCCGCCGGGAGCCTTCGGGAAAGGCCTGCCGCATCAAGGTCCAGAACCGGGAGACGGCACGGTAGGCCACGGTCGCCTCGAGCTCGCCCAGCCGGCGGGCCATGTCGTTGCGCTCGCGCAGCATCATGTCGCGCTGGTCGCGCATGCCGGCGTGGGCAGCCCAGGCCTCGTCGAGCTTGTGGCCCCGCTCCTGCCAGCCGTGCCGCAGGCCTTCGAGCTCCCGCTCCCGTTCGGTCAGGAGCCCGCGGCTCTCCTCCAGCTCGGACTCCCGGACCCTCATCTCGGCCCGCTGGGCTTCGAGCCTGGCCTCCTGGGCCTGAAGGGCAGCTTCGTTCGCATGGCGGGCCGCCTCGCTGGCCTCCAAGCGCAGGCGGGTCCCGGTCAGCTCGGATTCGCCTGCCGCGAGCAGCCGCCTCAGGTCGTCCCGCTCAGCCTCCAGACGCACCACGGACCAGGCCTTGGCGAGGGCCGTCTCGTCGAGAAAACGGCGGGCCTCGGAGCGAATGGCATCGCCGCCGTCCAGGGCCTCCAGCGCCAGCGCGGCGCTCCGGCGGGCCAGCTC
>CAXTNS010000953.1:1535-2042 GCA_964245465.1 uncultured Thermoanaerobaculia bacterium | reverse complement strand
CCTCAGGACGGTCTCGAAGATCTTGGGCAGCACGTGCAGGTGCTGGTGGCTGTTGACGTGGACGATGGGGAGGCCCGTCCCGGCCAGGCGCTCGACCTGCCGCCGCAGCTCGGTTTCCACCTCTCCGGGGGCGATGCCCGCGAGGAGGTAGCGCCGGGTGAACATGCGGAAATCAGGCAGGAGGGCGCCGTTGCCGTCCGTCAGCGTCTTCACCCGGCCCGGGGGGGACAGGCGGCGCTCGCCGACGAGGGTGAGGTGGACTCGCACGTCCAGCCCGGGGGGGTCCTTGAGGAGGTCGACCGCTTCCTCGAAGGCGCGGCCGTTGGGAGACACGGAGACGGCGGTGACGATCCCCTCGTCGTGGGCCTTCAGGGCTCCCGCGGTCATGCCGGGGTGGAGGCCGACGTCGTCGGCGGTGACGATGAGCTGTCTCAATGTCCGCGGTTGGGGATCGGAGCCTCGACGGGCTCGGAGGAGGTTTCCCGCCGGTCCTTCCGGCGAGGGTGT
>CAXTNS010000953.1:0-1525 GCA_964245465.1 uncultured Thermoanaerobaculia bacterium | reverse complement strand
GGAGAGCGTCGAGCGCCCGCGGGTACGGGGGAAGTAGTCGAGGCCGAGCTGCTGGATGACGAACCCGAGGTTCTTCGCCTTGACGATCAGCTCGGCGTCGATCAGGGAGCCCTCGGCCTTGAGCTCGATCGCCTCCAGGACCTCGCGCCGCATGAGCTTGAAGGAGAAGTTGATGTCCCGGTGCGGCCAGCCGAAGAGGACGCCGATCAGGGAGTTGTAGAGGTACGAGTAGATCGTCCGCCGGAAGCCTTCGGTGGTGCGGTCCAGCCGGTAGCCGGCGATCAGGTCCGCCCGCGTCACCTTCATGGCCTGGATGGCCCGGCCGATCACCTCCGGGTCGAAGGGAAGGTCGGCGTCCATGTAGACCACGAGGTCCTTGCGCGCCGCGCCGTAACCCGTCTTGAGCGTGGCCCCCAGCTTGCGGTTCGCGGGATGGTGCAGCAGGCGGATGCGCGGGTCGGCCGCGGCGAGGCGCTCCACGATCTCGGGACAGCGGTCCGTCGAGGCGTCGTTCACGACCACGACCTCCCAGTCCTGGGCACACCTCTCCAGGGCCGCGGCGGCGCAGTCGATGGCGTGCTCGATGTTCTCCTCCTCGTTGAACATCGGAATCACGAGCGAGACGGAGGGCTGTTCTTGCATGATGAAGCGCTTCAGCTTAGCGGGGGATGCGCTCCAGGGCAAGGAGCTGGACGGCCAGCCGGCGCCCGGCCGGGGCTTCGAACGACCGGGCGGAGCGGAAGACGATCTCCCCGGGTTTGGAGGACGGCAGGGGCAGCTCGACCGTCTTCCGGCCGCCGCGGGGGATCTCCACGGTGGCGGCCAGGGCGCCGTTGACCGTCGCGGTGACGGTGTTCGAGGGCAGGGCGGCGGCGCGGTCGAGGCCCAGCGTCACGGCCACGGCCCGGGAGCCGCGGGGGAAGAGGAGGAGGGCCGCGTCGGCGTCCATCCACCGCCACCTCGCCTCCCGGTCGCTGGGCTCCCAGCCATGGATGCCGCGCAGGACCTGGAAGCGCCAGCCCGGCGGGATGGGGCTTACGGAGACCACCCGGTAGTGGTTGCGGGTGAGCCGGCGGTAGGCGTCGCTGTCCGGCCAGCGGAAGGTCACCGCCCCCGGCCAGGCGCTCTCGCCTTCGGCCAGGAGGTAGAGGGGGACCCAGGGACGCCGGGCGGCGCGGCTCAGCCCCTCTCCGACCGGGGCGAGGTCGCGGTCCGCCAGCAGGTACGAGGCGTGGGCCTCCATCTCATGGGAGACCAGGATCATGGCCTTGGGCGGCAGCTCCCTCTTCACCCACTGGATGGCCTGGGCCGGCGGCGAGATCGTGGTGGAGCGCACCCAGATCACCGGCCAGGCACTGGCGGCCGAGGCGGCCAGGAGGAGCGCGGTGAGCGCCCGGTCGACGGACAGCTTTCGCCATCCCACGCGCGAACGCGCTGAATTCAGCGCCGCCGTCGAAGGCAGCTGCCCGCGCCGCCGAGCGTCCCGCCATAGCCCGACCATGGGTCCAACCGTTGGGTCGAACGC
>CAXTNS010000952.1:0-2068 GCA_964245465.1 uncultured Thermoanaerobaculia bacterium | reverse complement strand
CGCTCGAAGACGCCGGCCGGATTCAGGCCCGCGAGCGAGCGGGAGGCCGCCGCGGCGCGGCCAGCGCCCGGCTGGCGGCCGCGGATCACCTCGATCCAGCCGGAGGTCACCCCGGTGGCGCGCCGCAATCCATGGCTGTTGGCGACGGCGACGCGTCCTTCGGCCCAGCCGAGGCGGGCCGTCTCACTCTTTTCGGCCAGACGCTGCAGCAGGTCGAGCGCCCGTTCCGGGGTCATGCGCGCCAGATCCGGATCGTGGAGGCGGGCCAGGTCGGCGGTGGCAAGGACTGCGTCGTGGCCCGGCGGCGGCATGGGGGGCGGCGTGGGGTCCGCGAGGCGTGCCTGGGCCATGGCATCGCGCAGGGCGTTTTCGAGATCGGAGAAGCCTGGAGAGCTCGTGCGGTGGATGCCCGTGCGGCCGGACTCACGGACTCTCACGAGGATCGTCCGCTCGTGCTGCGCGTAGCTGTCGCGCCGCCGCTTGCCGTTGCTCTCCTGGCCGCGACGGGCCTCCAGCCAGGAGATCTCCGTGGCCTCCGCCGGGGAAAGGGCGAGCACGTGCTCCAGGCGACGGACGATCTCGTCGAGGGCCAGCGGACCATCGGGAAACATGCGCGGGAGTGTACATCGAGGCCCGGAAAAATATAGCTTTCCTTCAGGTTTCACGTGGCTTGGACTTTGCAGCCCCAGGGTAAGACCCTGGGGATGCCTGACCAGGGAAGGGTGGATATGTCTTCGAGAGTTACGCCATTCGTGTGGGTGATGCTGATCGGAACCGCGCTTGCCGGGCTCACCGGACCTTCCCATGGACAGGCCCATGGAGAGGACACCGCCGACCTCATCCTGAGGCACGGCGTGTTCTACCCCGTGCAACCTTCGGGCCGGGTCGAGGGGAGCCTCGCGGTGCGCGGCGGGCGCATCGTCTATCTGGGACCCGACGCCGGGGCCGACAGGCTACGGGGACCGAAGTCCCGGGTGATCGACCTTTCCGGCCGCGCCGTCACTCCCGGACTGATCGATGCCCACTCGCACCTCGCGGGTCTAGGGCAGGCCCTGCAGGAGGTCGACCTCATGGGTACGGCCACCTACGAAGAGATCGTGCGCAAGGTGCGCGAGGCCGCCTCGAAGGTACCGGCCGGCACCTGGGTCCGCGGCCGCGGCTGGGACCAGAACGACTGGCCGGAGAAGCAGTTCCCCACCCACGAGGCGCTCTCGGCCGCCGTGCCGGACCATCCCGTGTGGCTGACCCGCGTGGACGGCCACGCCGCCCTGGTTAATGCCGCCGCCATGAAGATCCTGGGGATCGACGTCGCCACCAGGGATCCTTCGGGCGGCCGGTTCCTGCGGGATGGGTCGGGCCGGCCCACGGGAGTGCTGGTCGACAACGCCATGGACGTGGTGGGAGACCGGGTGCCCGCAGCCACGGTCGAAGACCGCGAGCGCGCCCTGCGCCTCGCCGCCCGCCACTGCGTGGAGCTGGGCCTCACGACCGTGACCGACATGGGGATCGGCGACGCCGACTACCGCGCCTACTCGGCACTGCGCAAGGCCGGGGAGCTGCCGCTCAGGGCCGCCGTATTCCTCACCGATGACGACCGCCTGCTCACCCACTGGTTCGAGCGCGGTCCGGAGATCGATCCCGAAGCCCGGCTGCAGGTGCGCGGGGTCAAGCTCTACATCGACGGCGCCCTGGGGAGCCGCGGTGCCGCCCTGGTCGAGCCCTACAGCGACGATCCCGCAAATCTCGGGCTCCTGGTGACGACCGGCGACCACCTGGAGGACGTCTCCCGCAAGGCGCTCGCCGCCGGCTTCCAGGTCGGCATCCACGCCATCGGCGACCGCGGGGGGCTGGTGGCCCTGGATGCCATGGAGAGGGCGTTCGGCGACTCACCCTCAGGACATCCGGAGGTCCGCTTCCGGCTGGAGCACGCCCAGGTGCTGCGCCTCGAAGACATCCAGAGGATGAGCCGCCTGGGGGTGATCGCCTCCATGCAGCCCACCCACGCCACGTCCGACATGCCGTGGGCGGGTGACCGGGTGGGCGAGCGCCGTCTCGCCGGAGCCTATGC
>CAXTNS010000951.1:0-2071 GCA_964245465.1 uncultured Thermoanaerobaculia bacterium | reverse complement strand
TCCGAGACCTCTTGCGCCCCATCCCAACGCGCCAGCCCATTGTACAGAACCAGGGGCAGGACCGGCGGCAGCAAACCCTCCGGAGTCAGATGGCCGCGCCGGATCAGATCCTCGTAAAGCAGACCCACATAGGTCATCATCCGCACCGCCATGAAGGGATCGACCGTAGACTGAAACTCCAGGAGAAGATAGACGTAGAGCCACCGATCCCCACCCCGCCAGCACAGCCGCCAGACCACGTCACTCTCCCGCTTGCGCATCTTTTTGCCGACAAAGCTACCAGGGACCTTCTCCAGGGTAGAGAAGTCGAGTTGGCCCACCCATTCCTTGCGCACGAAACCCCATTAGGAGGTCCGCCACCATCTCCGGATGAGAAAACAGCATCTTGTAGCCGTTATCGTGATCTGCCACCAGCATCGCCTCCCGTCGCTTATGCCGAGAATCAGCGGCATTTCTACAGGACACGAACGGGAGATGCAAGAGGCCGCCCTGGATCTTTCCCCACGAGAGGACGGGATCAGCATAGGATGCGGCGGTCCCATGCCCCCTTCCGCTCCATCCCTGCCGCACGCCGGACGCGATCCGTTCCTGCTCGCGCTGGCCGCCGCCTGCCTCCTCTATCTGGCGTTGCTCGCGCCCGGATTGGTACCGGTGGACCTGAACCTCACCTATCCCTTCATGGACGGGGATTCCTGGGACTGGATCTCCAACGGTCTGCACCTGGCGGGGGAAGACGTCCGCTACACCGGCCGCTCTCCCCTGCTGCCGTTGGCGATCGCGGCGCTCCACCGGCTGGGCATGCTGCCGTGGCTGCCGGTGGTGCTCCAGGGTTTGTTCGTCGCGACCGTCCTCGCCTTCTACTCGCTGGCGGCGCGGCTGGTGCCCCGGCGGGCTGCGTTCGCGGTGACCCTGGCTCTGCTGCTGAATTTCTCCCTGGCCGGCCTGTCGCTTCAGGTGATGGCGGACGTGCCCGCGGCGTGCCTGCTGTTCCTGGCGGTGCGCTCTTTCGTGAATCGCCGGTACCTCGCGGGCGGTCTTTTAGCCGGCCTCGCAACGCTAACGCAGTCGGTGGCGATCCTTTGGGTTCCGGCGGCGGGACTGACGGCTTTGGTTCATCGGCGGCGGGATCTGCGGTCTCCGTGGCTGTGGGCGAGCTTGGCGATCCCTGTGGCATTGCTTGGACTTTGGGCTCGGGTCCAACCACCGGCCGTGGTGGGTTCCGGCGGGTTTGCACGAGCGCAGTGGCTGCTCGTTTCGCCCCACCTGGGCTCGGTGCCGTTCTATCTCTACGCGTTGGTGTCGATGCTGGGGATTGCGGGGGCGGTCTTGTTGGGGACCGGTGCGGTGTTCGCCGCTCGGCGCGCCCAGCGGGAGCCCGCCATCTTCCTCAGCATGGCTCTGGCCGCGGCCTTGGCGCTGTTCTTCGTCTTCCTCTACGACTACAACGCCAAGCGTTTCCTGGTCTACGGCGTCTGGTTCTGGGGGCTCCTGATGGCCGAAGCCCTGGGGCGCCTGCGGAACCGGGCGGCGTTCGGCACGGTGGCGGCACTGCTGATCCTGGGATCGGCCTTGCCGCTTCCCGGCTCGCCGGCCGATCCCTCGACGGTGGGGATCTGGCCGGCTCCGCCGCTCTATGCCGTGGTGCCGCCGGGAGCGGGACCGAACGGCAGCGCCGGGCTCGACTTCGGCGCGGCGCGGATCGAGCGCCGTCCGTTCAGGGATGGGGTCCGCTTCTCCTTTCCGTACCTGGCCAGGACTGCGCCCAAAACCACGCCACCCGATCCCGTGCGCTTCGCGGGTGACCACTCGGCTGTCTACCTCTACGTGGACGCTAGAGAGGAGGGGGGACGCCACGAGGCGATTCCGCGGCTGGGAAACGCGCTGCTAAAGCGGGTTAAGTTCGTGCCGGCCGCCTCGGTCGAGCCCTTTCTGAATCGGCTCGGCGCGACCTTCCTGGGACGGTTCAGGGACGTCGCGTATTACCGCACACGTCTGCCCGGCCGCGCGGAAAGCTGGATCGTGTTGATCGAGGGCTCGGGACGGCTGAAGCCATTGCTGGACGGGCTCGCAG
>CAXTNS010000950.1:0-2073 GCA_964245465.1 uncultured Thermoanaerobaculia bacterium | reverse complement strand
CGGAGGCTACGAAGACCAGTTCGGCACCTTCGACGCCGGCGCCTTCGCCTCCTACGCCCCCGGCTCCAGACACCGCCCGCTCATCGAGCCGGGCGAAGAGTGCTGGGCCCTGGTCCGCCTCGAGACGCCGAACCTCTTCACGGGGTGGCGGGGGTGGCTGCAGCAGTTGTTTCTGTAGGGGTGGCTCCACGTGGCCGCCTGATTGGGTGGTTGGGGGAGATTCGCGTCCGTCCCTCACCTCCAGGGCGGCCGCATAGGGCCTTCCTACCAAAAAGACAGCAGGGTATCCAGAGAGGGAATATGAACAAAAAATATTGACAAATTCTGTACACCGCCCTAACCTCTCCTTCATGAGGCACGCCACACTCTCCAAAAACCGCGTCGTCGTCGTCGGAGCCGGACCCGGAGGCTTGGCCGCCGCCATCCTCCTCGCCGGAGCGGGGCTCCGCGTCACCGTCCTGGAGCGCCAGCCCCGTGTGGGCGGCCGCACCTCGACCCTGGAGGCGGACGGCTTCCGCTTCGACCTCGGCCCGACGTTCTTCCTCTATCCCAGAGTGCTGGAAGAGATCTTCGAATCCGTGGGCTACGACCTCCACCGCGAAGTCACCCTGAAACGGCTGGACCCGCAGTACCGGCTGGTCTTCGGCGGGGGCGGCGACCTCCTGGCGACCCCGAACCTCGACGAGCTCGACCGCCAGGTTACGGCCCTATCGCCTCAGGACCAGGGGGCCGTGAAGGCGTTCCTCGCCGACAACCGGGACAAATTCGAGCGCTTCCGCCCCTGCATCGAATCACCCTTCCTGGGCTGGGGTGACGTGCTGAGCTCCCGCGTGCTGAAGCTCCTGCCTAGCATCCGCCCCTGGCGGTCGCTCGACGCGGAGCTCGGCGCCTACTTCAAGGACCCGCGCGTGCGGCTCGCCTTCTCCTTCCAGTCCAAGTACCTGGGCATGTCCCCCTTCCAGTGCCCGAGCCTGTTCTCCATCCTCTCCTTCCTGGAGTACGAGTACGGCGTCTACCACCCCATCGGCGGCTGCGGCGCGCTGACCGAGGCCATGGCCCGCGTGGCCCGCGAGTTGGGCGTCGACGTCCGCACGAACGAGCCCGTCCGCGAGATCCTCTTTGACGGCCGCAAGGCTGTCGGCGCCCGTACCGAAGCCGGCACCTACCGCTCGGACGCCCTGCTGATCAACGCCGACTTCGCCCGCGCCATGTCGCGCCTCGTGCCCGACCGCCTGCGCCGCCGCTGGACGGACGCGCGGATCGCCAAAAAGAAGTTCTCCTGCTCCACCTTCATGCTCTATCTGGGCCTCGACGGGCTCTACGAGGACGTGCCCCACCACTCGATCTACATCTCGGAAAATTATGAACAGAATCTGGACGAAATCGAGCGCCAGCACGTCCTCTCCGACGATCCGTCCTTCTACGTGCAGAACGCCGGCGTCACCGACCCGACCCTGGCGCCCCGGGGCAAGAGCACCCTCTACGTCCTCGTCCCCGTGACCCACCAGCACCCCAACGTGGACTGGAACCGCGAGCGGGACCGTTACCGGAACCTGGCCCTGGAGCGCCTCGCGAAGATCGGCCTCGAGGACGTCGAGCGCCGCATCCGCCACGAGAGGATCGTCACCCCCCTCGACTGGGACCAGTCCTTCGAGATCCACCAGGGAGCCACCTTCAACCTCGCCCACAACCTGGGCCAGATGCTCCACCTCCGTCCCCGCAACCGCTTCGAGGACCTGGACGGTGTTTACTTGGTAGGGGGCGGCACCCACCCCGGCAGCGGCCTCCCCGTGATCTTCCAGTCCGCCCTGATCACCTCGCGGCTGATGATGGAGGATCTGGGGGTGCGATCCCTGCCGAGGGCGGTGAGGACGTCGGGGATCGAGAGAGAAGCTCCTTGGGCGGAGGCCGTTTGAAGGAGGACCTTAGGAGATGGAGCGTTTCAGCCGCGTCGACCTCACCCCAACCTCTCTCCTGAAGGAAAGGGGCTTTGAAGAGGGTCTTTCTGGTCTTGCTCCCTTCTCCTTTAAGAAAAGGGCCAGGATTGAGGTCGCCACGGCTGAACCCCTCCAG
>CAXTNS010000949.1:1622-2082 GCA_964245465.1 uncultured Thermoanaerobaculia bacterium | reverse complement strand
TGCTGCGCGACCTGCTGGTGGGTGCCGAGGTGGCGGTCGCCCTCGTCCTGCTGCTGGGAGCCGCCCTGCTGATCCAGAGCTTCTCGCGCCTGCGCTCGGTGGACCCTGGCTTCTCGCCGCGCGGCGTGCTGTCGATGAATCTCCTGCTCACCGCCCAGAAGTACGAGGATTCGGACCGTCTGGCGCTCTTCTACCAGGAGATGCTGGACGACGTGAGCACGGTGCCCGGCGTCGAGCGTGCCGCTTCCGTCTTCCCGCTTCCCTTCGCCCCCAACGACCTCGAGCTCGTGTTCAACGTCGAAGGGGGCTCGGCCGCCACGGCCAGTGAGCAGGTCTCCTCCAAGGTCCGGGTGGTCAGCCCGTCGTACTTCGAGGTGCTCGGGATCTCCGTCGTCAAGGGGCGGGCCTTCACCGCCCAGGACAACCGGAAGACGCCGAAATAAGTGATCTTCCTTTTGTT
>CAXTNS010000949.1:0-1612 GCA_964245465.1 uncultured Thermoanaerobaculia bacterium | reverse complement strand
CCTTGTGGACACTTTCCCAAAAGGTCGCGCGTCTTCCCCTCAATTCTCCAGCGAGCGCCGCGCCCGGCCCGACCGCTCCGGACCGCGCTGCGCGGGAAGCCGCCTGGCGCGCCCGGTGGCGAGCCGGGTCCAGTCTCTCGACCGTGACCTGCCGATCGACAAGGTCCAGCCCTTCGAAGACGTCGTGGCGTCCACCCTCGCCCAGAGCCGCTTCAAGTCGGTGCTGCTGGGGATCTTCGCCTCGCTCGCCCTCCTCCTCGCCGCCATCGGGATCTACGGAGTGATCAATTACTCGGTCTCCCAGCGGACGCACGAGATCGGAATCCACATGGCCATGGGTGCCGACCGGGGGCAGGTGATGCGGCTGGTCCTCGGCCAGGGGATGAAGCGGGTGGTGTACGGCCTCGCCGCCGGCCTGCTCGTCGCGTACTTCGCGGTGCGCTTCCTGTCGGGGCAGCTTTACAGG
The DNA here is from genome assembly GCA_964245465.1 of uncultured Thermoanaerobaculia bacterium. GTDB lineage: Bacteria > Acidobacteriota > Thermoanaerobaculia > Multivoradales > UBA5704 > DATARR01. The sequence continues at coordinate 1,146 of CAXTNS010000949.1, read as the reverse complement.
GTGGAGACGGGGGACCCCCTGACTTTCGCCGTCGTGCCGCTGGTGCTGGCCGGCGTGGCATTGCTCGCGAACTTCCTTCCTGCCCGCCGGGCGACCCGGATTGAGCCTCTGGAGGCACTTCGTTATGAGTAGCCAAGAAGCACCGTGAAGAGTGCCCTGAGATGAACGCGACTCCCATCGATCCGGCCGACCGGCCTTCAGCGATCGCCCGCCCGGCGACTCTGCCGGCGATCCTGTCGCTGCGCGCGGAGCGGACGCCCGGCGACCGGGCCGTCACCTTCCTGCTCGACGGCGAGGCCGAAGAGGGACACCTGACCTATGCCGGCCTCGACCGGCGGGCGCGGTCGATCGCCGCGGCCCTCGCCGGGATCTGCGCTCCGGGGGATCGCGCGCTGCTGCTGTTCGCTCCCGGTCTCGACTTCGTGGCGGCCTTCTGGGGCTGCCTCTACGCCGGCGTCGTGGCGGTGCCCGCCTATCCCCCTCGGCCGCACCGGGACCAGCCCCGCCTGCTGGCCATGGCGGCGGACTGCGAGCCGGCCGTGGTGCTCACGACCACCTCCCTGCTGGGCCGCCTGGAGCGCCTGGCGCCGCAGGTGCCGGCGCTCGCCGGCGCGCGGTGGCTCACGACGGACGACCTCCCGGACGGCGCCGGACCCGGTCCGGTCCGGCGCGAGGGGGACGATCCGGCGTTCCTCCAGTACACCTCGGGATCGACCGCCACCCCCAAGGGGGTGATCGTCACCCATGGCAACCTGATCCACAACCAGCGCATGCTGCGGACGGCGTTCGGGCACGACGAGCCGCCGGTGGTGGTGGGCTGGCTTCCCCTCTACCACGACATGGGACTGGTGGGGAACCTCCTGGAACCCCTCTACTGCGGCGGCCACTGCGTGCTCATGCCGCCCCTGGCCTTCCTCCAGCGGCCGCGGCGCTGGCTCGCGGCGATCGCCCGCTACGGCGCGACCACCAGCGGCGGACCGAACTTCGCCTATGAGCTCTGTGTGCGCAAGATCGCGCCCGCGGAACGCGAGGATCTCGAAGTCGTGCGTCGTCTTGTTCGCCTACGTCGAGAACCCTTCGGTCTTCGACATGATCTGGCCGCGCAGCATGCGCGACGTCCACACGCGATTCGCGACGGAGTTGGCG
>CAXTNS010000948.1:0-2092 GCA_964245465.1 uncultured Thermoanaerobaculia bacterium | reverse complement strand
ATGGCTCTCTCGCGGCTTGCAGCCCGTCAGGCAGGAGAGTTGACCCGCATCGCTGACGAGCTTGAACAGGCTCTCGGGGGAATCCAGTAGCTATGGCTCGCATCCCTACGCCGCTCACCTGGAAGCGCCGGAACTTCGCCGTCTTCGAGCCGTGCGGCATGATCGACCGGCTGTACGCCGTGGCCGTCTCCGGGATCGTTTCTGGTCCCTTCGCCATCTACAACACTCATACCCATGGGCACCACCTGATCCACCTACCCTCCCAGGCGAAGATCATCACCCTGGAGATGCAGAGCGCCTGCAAGGATGCGGCGGAGAAGTTTGCCGCGTGCGATATGAACTGGTGGACCTGCATTCCAGAGGAGGTAATCGGACCGGATCTCCAGGAGATGCGGAACATCCATACCCGCCTGAAGCCAACCCCCTGGCTTGCTTCGACTCCCGACTGGCGGAAAGGAGAGGACAAGAAGTGAAGGCGGCCAGCTTCGCCATCCGGGCCGCGCTTGGGTGGGGGTGCCTTCTGGGACTCCCCTGTGTCACTGCCGTGTCACTGGAGGCGCAGAATCGAGGGAAAAAGGAAGTCTGAAGCAGAATGGAACTGGCGTCGAGAAGCTGTCGTAAATCCTTGAACCGGATGGCGGAGGGGGTGGGATTCGAACCCACGGGCCGCGTGAACGACCGGCGGTTTTCAAGACCGTTGCTTTAGACCGCTCAGCCACCCCTCCTTGGGAGCTTCAACAGCTTACTTCGATGCGGTAATCCGGTCCAATCCCTGGGTGTAGGGGCGCAGGGCTTCCGGGATCACGACGGAGCCGTCCGCCTGCTGGTAGTTCTCCAGGATGGCGACCAGGGTGCGGCCGACGGCCAGGCCCGAGCCGTTCAGGGTGTGGAGCAGGCGGGGCTTGCCGCCTCCGGCGGGACGGTAGCGCAGGCCGGCGCGGCGGGCCTGGAAGTCCTCGAAGTTGCTGCAGGAGGAGATCTCCCGGTAGGCGTTCTGCCCGGGCAGCCAGACTTCGAGGTCGTAGGTCTTGGCGGAGCCGAAGCCCATGTCGCCCGTGGAGAGGCACATCCTCCGGAAAGGCAGCTCCAGGAGCTCGAGGACGCGCTCGGCGTGGCCGGTCAGCTCTTCGAGGGCGTCGTAGCTCTTTTCGGGCAGTGCGAGCTGGACGATTTCGACTTTGTTGAACTGGTGCTGGCGGATCAGGCCGCGCACGTCCTTGCCATAGGAGCCGGCCTCGCTGCGGAAGCAGGGGGTGTAGGCCGTGTAACGGACGGGCAGGCGGGCCTCGTCCAGGGTCTCGTCGCGGTGCAGGTTGGTGACGGGCACCTCGGCCGTGGGGATCAGGTAGTAGGGGAAGCCCTCGAGCTTGAAGAGGTCGTCCTTGAACTTGGGGAGCTGGCCGGTGCCGAACAGGCTATCGGCATTGACGATGAACGGAGGCAGGACCTCGGTGTAGCCGTGCTGGCCGGTGTGGAGGTCGAGCATGAGGTTGATCAGAGCCCGTTCGAGGAGGGCGCCGGCGCCGAATTCGACGGTGAAGCGAGCGCCCGTGATCTTGGCTCCGCGTTCGAAGTCCAGGATGCCCAGCTCGGGGCCGAGGTCCCAGTGGGCCTTGGGTGGAAAGTCGAATTCCCGCGGGGTGCCCACCGTGCGCTCACAGCGGTTGGCGGTCTCGTCCTTGCCCACGGGGACGCTCGCGTGGGGCAGGTTGGGGAGCGTCTGCTCGATCCCCTGAAGCTCGGGGTCGATGGCCTGGAGGCGGGCTTCCAGCTCTTCGATGCGGCTCTTGAGACGGCCGACGGCGGCGATCTCCTCGGAGGCGTCGCCCCCCCGCTGCTTGACCTGCCCGATGGCCTTGCTGGCCTCGTTGCGCTGGCGCTTCAGGTCTTCGACCTCGACGAGGTCGGTACGGCGCTCGGCGTCCAGGCGCACCCAGGCGTCCAGGGGCGCGGGGTCCATGTTGCGGTTGAGAAGGCCCTGGCGGACTTTCTCGGGGTCTTCGCGGAGGAGGTCTCGGGCGAGCATAGGCGGGGGAGTTTATCTGAAGCGTTTCCGTCGCGCCCTATCCCACCTGATTCATCCGGTTAGGGT
>CAXTNS010000947.1:0-2095 GCA_964245465.1 uncultured Thermoanaerobaculia bacterium | reverse complement strand
GTTCATCACCATGTGGTGATGCTGAGCCGTGGCGGTGGACGCGAGCAGCAGGCCGAGCGCGAACACCGGCAGGATCGCTCTACGGATCATGGTCCTTCTCCTCTCTCCTCGATGGGAGCCGCCACGGTTCCCCGGCGAAAGGGGAAACATGGCGGCGGCTGTGGAGTGAGTACCTGGGAGGGGGTGGAGAGGTTCAAGTCACCAGGACACCGCGCCGGGCACTCCGAGGTGGAGCTTCATCACGCTCGGCCTGTTCCGGCTGGGGCCGAGCACCGAGTAGGCACCGTTCGTGAGGTAGAGGTCGAACCGGTCGCGCCCTTTCTTGCCGAAGATGGCGGCCGTGGGGATGTCCAGCCCGTCGGCGGCCGTGAGCAGGACCTCGGAGGTGCCGTTCGGATGGAGCCGCAGCAGGGTGTTGCCGGGCGCGGTCGGGCAGTAGACCCTGCCCAGGACGTCGAGCGCGAAGTCGTCGCAGCCGGAGCCCGCAGGGGCCGTGGAGTAGACGCGGGGCGTGCCTGGGGTGCCGTGGTGGCGCACAGGGATGGCGACGATGGTCCCCTGGCTGGAGTTGGCCACCAGGATCTCGTTCCGGAAGACCTGGAGGCCGTTGGCCCCTCCCTGCCCCGGAGCGGCGGGCTTCAGGAGAGGATGATCGAGCCAGACCTGGGCCGTCCCACCTTCGACCGGGACCCGCCAGATGACGCCGAGGATGGTGTCCGCCACGTAGAGGTCGTCTCCGAGGAGGGAGATGCCGTTGGGCAGGCCCGAGAGCGGCAGGGTGGCCAGGATTTCCAGGTCCCCGTCCGGAGAGATCTTCCAGACACCCCGCTTGTCCGCGTCGCAAGCCAGCACCGAGGCGTAGAGATTGCCCCTCTTGTCCAGGGTGATGGGGCCGACGGCGTTCAAGAACACTCCGCAGAAGGAGAGCGGCGGGCCGATGGGGAGCACGGCCACGGTCGTCTGCGTGCCGTCGGGCGCGATCTTGCGGATCTCGCCGCTGAAGGAGAGGCTGACGTAGAGGTTGCCGTCGCGGTCGATCTCGATGCTCTCCGGCATTTCGAGTTGCGAGGCGTCGAAGCTCACGACGGTCTCGAGGGTGCCCGCGTCCGGCGGATGGGCCGCGGCCGGGGCGGGCAGGACCGCCAGGGATGCCAGGGACGTGGCGAGCGTGAGGGCCAGACCGATCCAACATTTCCTGTTCATAAAGGGTTTTCTCTCCTGGCCAGCTCCGAGGTGCACTGGGGGCACCGCGTGGCTTTGATTGGAATGGTGGAGCAGCAGAACGGGCATTCCTTCACCACCGGCTCCGCGGCGGGCTCCTCGTGCCGCTTCAAGCGGTTGATCTGCCGCACCAGCAGGAACACGGCGAAGGACACGATGAGGAAGCTGATGATCGAATTGAGGAAGACGCCGTAATTGACCGTGGGCGCCCCCGTTTCCTTGGCCTGGGCCAGGCTGGCGTAATGCTGTCCGTTCAGGCTGATGAACAGGTTGCTGAAGTCGGCGCCGCCGAGCAGAAGGCCGATGGGCGGCATCAGGATGTCGTCCACCAGTGAGGTGACGATCTTGCCGAAGGCCGCGCCGAGGATTACGCCGATCGCGAGGTCGACGACGTTGCCACGAGCCGCGAACTCCTTGAATTCCTTGAGCATCTCTTTACCCCTCCCATCGGTCCCGAGGTTGCTCATTGTAAACGTTTTAACTATATCTGCTACCGGACCTCCACGACGGTTTCGATCCGGTCGCCGATCCGGATCTGGTCCATCACCTCGTCTCCGGCCACGACCTGGCCGAAGATGGTGTAGCCGCCGTCGAGGTGGGGCTGGGGCGAGAGGGTGAGGAAGAACTGGCTGCCGCCCGTGTCGGGACCGGCGAGGGCCATGCCCACGGCGCCGCGGTCGTAGCGCAGGCGGTTGATCTCGTCCCGGATGCTGTAGCCCGGACCGCCGGTGCCGTCCCCGCGCGGGTCGCCGCCCTGGGCCACGAAGTCGGGCACCACGCGGTGGAAGGTGAGGCCGTTGAAGTAGCCCTGGCCGGCGAGGTTGAGGAAGTTGAGGCAGGTCAGGGGCGCCTCGGGGCAGGCGAGGCGCACGGT
>CAXTNS010000946.1:0-2098 GCA_964245465.1 uncultured Thermoanaerobaculia bacterium | reverse complement strand
CACCAGGGCGGGCACGGCGAGGCTGGACAGGCCGTAGGAGTGGGAGAGGGGGAGGGTGGTGAGCAGGCGGTCTTCCCGCGTGGGCCCCATGGTGGCGGTGAGCGCGGCGTCGTCGGGCATCAGGGCCTCGGAGGGGGTGGCGATGCCGCGGGGCGCGCCAGTCGAGCCTGAGGTGAGCTTGACCACACTGGTATCAGGGAAGAGCCCGGGAAGCGGAGTTGTTGTTCCTGGTCCAGGGGATTCGGCCAAATCGGTCATTCTGATCATCGACCAGTCTTCGGGCCCCTGGGGCCAGCCCGTGGGGCAGCGCAGCAGGGCCGGGGAGCCCAGGGCGGTGAGGATGCGCGCGGCTTCGGTCTCGGGCGTCAGGGCGTCGAGGAGCAGGACGATGAGGCCGGCGCGGCGCAGGGCGAGCAGCGAGGCGAGAAAGCCCGGACCGTTGGCGGCGGCGAGGCCCACGAGGGTGCCCGGCGCCAGGTTTCGTTCCTTGAGAAGGTTGCCGGCCGCGCGGGCGAGGGCATCGACTCCGCCCACGGTGGCGCGCCGTTCGGGCGAGACGACGAGGGGAGCCAGGGGATCGCGCCGGGCCAGCAGGTCGAAGGCTTGGAGGATGGAATCACGGTGCTTCATGCGGAGGGCGAATCATATCCCGGCTGTGCGATCCCGCCCCCAGGGCGGCCACGTGGGGCCGCCCCTACGGATGGTAAGGACTTTGTGAAGAAAGGCTTGAGGATTGCAAGCGCCCCATGGGCACGCTAGCATTGAAGACCCGGTGAGGGAAAACCTGCGGAACCCGCCGCACGGTGGAGTTGGAGCGCCGCCGGCTACCAGAGGTTTGCGTATATGTCGGAAGCAAATGCCACCCCGATCCGAATCAAGCGCCTGATCGTCGAGAGCCTCAACCTGGAAGGGATGAGGCCGGAGATGATCGAGGACGAGACCCCTCTGTTCGGCGAAGGGCTGGGGCTCGATTCAGTGGACGCCCTGGAGCTGGTGGTGGCCCTCGAAAAGGAATTCGGCATCAAGATCAAGAGCCAGGAGATCGGCCGCGAGGTCTTCTCTTCGGTTTCGACGCTCTCCCAGTTCATCGAAGGGCGGGCCTGAGGTCCCTCCATGGCAACCGTCGCCGTCTCGGGCTTGGGCGCCGTCTGCGGCCTGGGCTGGGGCGTCCCGGCTCTGTGGGAGAGGCTGCGCGCGGGCCGCTCCGGCTTTGCCCCGATTCGGCGCTTCGATCCCAGCGGGCACCGGACGCGGCTGGCCGCCGAGGCGGGGGAGCCGCCCGCGGATTTCGCCCGCGCGATCCCCGGTTGGCGCCGCCTGTCGGTGGCCGACCGCTTTGCCCTGTTCGCCGCCCTGGAAGCAGCCAGGCAGGCGGGGCTCGAAGTCCCCTTCGCTGACAACGAGGACCTGACGGCAGGTGTCTATTTCGGCAGCAGCACGGGGGGGATGTTCGAGAGCGAGGGATTTTTCGCGGATTTCCTCCGTGACCGCAAGCGGGGGCGGCTCTCGGCGCTCGTCTCGCAGCAGGTCAACGGTCCGGGTGACGCGGTGGCCCGCCATCTGGGGGCCACGGGACCGGTGGAGACGCTGTCGTCCGCCTGCGCCTCGGGGGCTCTGGCCCTGGGTGTGGCCCTGGAGGCCGTGCGCTCGGGCGAGGTGGACGTGGCGATCGCCGGCGGCTCGGACTCGCTGTGCCAGCTCACATACGCGGGGTTCAACGCGCTGCGCTCGGTGGACGAGGTGCCCTGCCGGCCGTTCCGCGCGGGCCGCGCCGGCATGTCTTTCGGCGAAGGCGCGGCCGTGCTGGTGCTGGAGCCGCTGGAGCGGGTGCTGGCGCGGGGTGCTGAGCCGCTGGCGGTTTTCGCGGGCGCCGGCTCCTCGTGCGACGCCTACCACATGACGGCTCCGGACCCTTCCGGCGCGGGAGCCGCGGCGGCGCTCTCCGCGGCGCTCTCGGACGCGGGCCTGGGGCCGGGGGCGGTGGACTTCGTCAACGTCCACGGCACGGGCACGCCGCTCAACGACGCCGCCGAGTGGCAGGCGCTCCAGCGGGTGTTCGGCGAGCGGGCGGGGGAGGTGCCGCTGGTGGCCACCAAGG
>CAXTNS010000945.1:1689-2103 GCA_964245465.1 uncultured Thermoanaerobaculia bacterium | reverse complement strand
CCCCGCGTGTCCATCCCCCTGATCCCCCTCCTGCTCGTGATTGCCAGCAGCCTCGCCTGGGCGGGGTGCGACCTGTTGCGCAAGCTGCTGGTCAAGGAGGTCCCGCCGGTCGCGCTGGTGTTCCTTCTGACGATCGGCGCGGCGCCGATCTTTGCGGTCTGGGTGATCGTGGAGGGGGCCGTCTTGCCTGGGGCGGGGTACTGGCTGCCGGCCCTGGGATCGGTCGCTCTCAACGTCGTGGCCAACCTCCTGCTTCTCCAGGGAATGCGGATCGCCCCGCTCTCGGTCACCGTTCCGCTGCTCTCGCTGACTCCGGCCTTCGCCACGCTGCTGGCGATCCCACTGCTCGGGGAGCGGCCTTCGTGGCAAGGCTCGCTCGGGATCCTGATGGTGATCGCCGGGGCGGTATGGCTC
>CAXTNS010000945.1:0-1679 GCA_964245465.1 uncultured Thermoanaerobaculia bacterium | reverse complement strand
GTGCCTTGATGGTGGCGTTGACGGCTCTGTGCTGGGCGATGACGATCCCGCTCGACAAGATGGCTCTCCAGTGGGGGACGGCGCCGTTCCATGGGTTCGTGTCGAACGCCGGGGTCGCGGTCGCGGTGCTCGGGGTGCTCCTGGTGCAGGGTTGGCTCGCGGACGTCGGCCGAGTGCGGGCCGCGCCGGGTCTGCTCGTGCTGGCCCTGTTCGTCAGCGCGCTCGCCCTGGGACTTCAGTTCCTGGCGCTTCCCCACGTCTACGTGGGCACGGTGGAGACGCTGAAGCGGGGCATCGGCAACTTCATGGCCCTGCTTTCCGGCCGAATGTTTTTCGGCGAGGCGGTGACGCCGGGCAAGCTCCTGGCCGTGGTCTTGATGGCGGTGGGGGTGGGATTGATCCTCACGTAGAAGAGGAGGTCGCAGGGTGGATTGGGACGCGGACTACGTCATCTCCCGGTCGCTGACGCTGGAGGTCACCCGGTTCGGCAAGCTGGTGGCCGCGACCTCGCTCTCCCGCAAGCCCTATGAGCTGGACGCCGAGGCCGTGCCCGTGCTCCTGGCCTTTTCCGCGGGGACGACTCCGCGGTCAGCTTTCGAGCGGCTGCAGGAGGAATGGGAGATCGCATGGGACGACTTCGGCCAGTTCGTGGAGACCATGCTCGACGACGGTGTTCTCGTGCCTGCTGGAGGGGAGCCCGCCGCTTCGCTGGTCTCGACGGGGTTCGGCGCCGCCGCCAACCATGTGCACATGCTGCGCGACACGGTGCGCGTGATGGCCTACCGGGCGGCCATCGAGAAGCACGCCCCGGGCAAGAGGGTGGTGGAGGTCGGCTGCGGCACGGGGATCCTCTCGCTGTTCGCGGCCAAGGCCGGGGCCCGCAAGGTGATCGCCATCGAGGAGAGCCAGGTCTCGGAGACGGCGGCGGCCATGTTCGAGGTCAACGGCTGCTCGGGCGTCGTCGATCTCAAGGTGGCCAACAGCCGCAACGTCGATCTCGACGAGCCGGCCGACCTGCTGATCCATGAGATCCTGGGCGTGGATCCGTTCGACGAGAACCTCCTGCCCGTCCTGCTCGACGCCCGCCGTCGCCTGTTGCGGCCCGGCGGCCGGATGCTGCCCCGGCGGCTGGAGATCTGCTGCCTGGGGATCGAGGGACCTGAAGATCCGCAATACGACGCGGCCCTCGCGGTCGTCCGGGCGCGGGAGCTTTCGGGTCTCCATGGCCTCGATTTCAGCCCCGTCGTCCAAGCCGTCGAGGCCGCCCAGGCCTGGCCCGCGAGGGGCCGGTCCTGGCTCGGCGACAAGACGTTCGACCGCAAGGTGCTCTCGGAGGAGTTGCGGCTCCTGGATCTGGATCTGGAGGCCGGTGACCTGGAGATCGTGGGACGTCCGGCCTCGGCTTCGCTGCGTATCACCACCCAAGGCACGCTCGTGGGCGTCGTCCTCTTCTTCCGGGCGCATCTCGACGAGGAGATCCAGCTCACGACCTCGCCCTTCTCCCCGCTCACGCACTGGGGCTGGGACGTCCGGATCTTCTCGCGGCGTCAACTCGTGCGCCCGGGAGACGAGGTGCCTCTGGGGGTGGAGATCGAGAGCACGTTCGGGCACCAGAGGATGAGGATCGATTTCGGATCTTAGGAGTGCACGGATCTTGCGTGAGAGAGACGGGTGGGAAC
>CAXTNS010000944.1:856-2104 GCA_964245465.1 uncultured Thermoanaerobaculia bacterium | reverse complement strand
GGGGGTGGCGCGCCGACCCAGTTGACGCGGGAGGGGGGTCTCCCCTTCACGCCGGCTTTCGCCGCGCCCGAACAGGTCAAGGGCGAGAGCGTGACCACGGCCACGGACGTCTACGCCCTGGGCGCCCTGCTCTATCTCCTCCTCTCAGGCCGCCATCCAACGGGAGAGCTTGGAGGCTCTCCGGCCGGTATGATCCGGGCGATCCTGGAGACGGAGCCTGGATGCCTGTCCAGCGCGGCCCACGATCCGCGCCTGCGGCGAGAGCTGCGGGGCGACCTCGAGATCATCGTCGCCAAGACCTTGAAGAAGCACCCCAGGGAGCGCTACGCGTCGGTCTCCGCCCTGGCCGAAGACCTGCGCCGCTACCTGGCCCAGGAGCCGATCCTGGCCCGTCCCGATTCCCTGATCTACCGGACGCTGAAGTTCGCGCACCGCAACGCGCGGAGCCTGACAGCCGCCTCCCTGGCGCTCTTCGCCCTGGCCGCGGTCGTAGCGTTCTACGGCACCCGGCTGGCCGGCGAACGGGACCGGGCGGCTCAGGTGAGCGCTTTTCTGACCGATCTGTTGAGCCACGCCGATCCATACAACGCCGGTGACGGCGAGCCGACCGTGCGCAGCCTGCTCGACGCCGGCGCGGAGCGGGCGCGAAAAGACCTGGCCGCGCAGCCCGAGTTGCAGCGCGAGATGCTCACCCTCCTGGGCCGGCTCTACCATCAACGCGGAGCCTACGATCAGGCCGTGCCGCTGCTCGAACAGGCCGTGGCTCTCGGGCGCCGGACCCTCGGGCCGAGCCGCGAGCTGGCCCAGAGCCTGAGCGATCTCGGCGCCGCCCGGTGCGAAAACGCGGATCTCAGCGCCGCCCGGGCCGCTCTCGAAGAGGCTCTCGCGATGCGGCGGAAGATCCTCGGCGAGGATCATGCGGACACCGCCGTGACGTACAGCGAGCTCGGCCGGGTGCTCTTCGATCAGGGCCGCTTGGACGAGGCCGAGGCGCGTTTCCGTTCGGCCCTCGCGATCCGGCGCAAGGCGCTGGGACCGAACGATCATGAGCCCGCGGTCAGCATGAGCGATCTGGGCCTCCTCCTGCGGCACAAGGGCGACCGGTCCGGCGCCGAGAAACTATTTCGAGAGACCCTGGAGGTGACGCGAAAGTCGAGCGGCCCGAAGCATCCGGACGTCGCCATGTCGCTCACCAATCTGGCCCAGACCGTCAACGAGCGCGGCAATCACAAGGCCGCTGAATCGATG
>CAXTNS010000944.1:0-846 GCA_964245465.1 uncultured Thermoanaerobaculia bacterium | reverse complement strand
GCGAAGCGCTGGCGATCGGACGCGCCAGTCTGGGCAGAGATCATCCCGCCAACGCGCGACACCTCTCCGGCCTCGCGAACGCCCTGCGGCTCGAAGGCAAGCTCGCCGAGGCGGGAGCGAGAAATCAGGAAGCCCTGGCAATCTCCCGGCCGGCCCTGGGCGTGGACCACCCGGTCGTCTCCCGCCAGGAAGTGGGACTCGCCCGCATCTACCTCGACCAGGGCCGCCCTGCCGCTGCCGAGCCTCTGCTCCGTCACGCTCTCGAGGTCCAGCAGCGCAGTTACGCTCCCGACGACTGGCGGCTCGGGATGACTCAGAGCCTCCTCGGGGATGCCTATATGAGGCTCTCCCGTTTCACCGAAGCCGAGACGTGTCTGCTCCGCGCCTCCGGGCTCCTCCAGGTGACTCCCGGCTCCGAGGGCCTGGAGACCCGCGAGGCCCGCGACAATCTCGCCCGCCTCGACGCGCTCCATAAAGCCACACGATCGACGAAGTAATCGATCGACGAAGTAATCCCTGTCGTCTTTTCTCCGCCCTTTCCGATTTCCTCAACGCACGAACTCCGCGGCCCCCTTCAAGGGCCGCGGCTCAACAACCTTGAAGAGGAAAACGAAAATGAATTCGAGACGACTTCGGTCTCTGTTGAGGATCGTATGCGCGACGTTGGCTCTGGGCTCGGCGAGTTCCGCCGGGGCCCTCGATTTACCGGTCACCGGGCAGGCCACGGCGTACCCCGCGGAAAAGAGAGACGGAATCATGGGAGCGGTCGCGGTGCCGGACGACGGCACGGTGCAGGCGGGCGCACCCCTCAGCTACACGGACAACGGCGACGGCACCATCACCGAC
>CAXTNS010000943.1:0-2109 GCA_964245465.1 uncultured Thermoanaerobaculia bacterium | reverse complement strand
TCTAGGACCTCCTCACCCCCACGTCCACCACCAGCCCCGTCTGCAGCCGCCCCTCCATCTCGGGGGTGGGGGCGAGGCGGACCTCGATCAGCACCATCTGCGAGGCAGCGTCCACCTCGGGGGCGATGCGCTGGATCGTGCCGGGGACCGCGAGGCCGCCGAGGTTGCGGACGGTCGAGACGACCGGCGTCCCCACCGTCAGCCGGCGCGCTTCCTCAGGGGGGACGGCGGCCCGCACCAGCAGGTCTCCCGCGCTGATCAACCGCACCAGGGGCGTGCCCGGCCCCACCAGGGCCCCGGGATCGGCGAAGCGCTCGGCCACCCGGCCGTCGAAGGGGGCGCGGACCTCGTTGCGCGAGAGAGATGTCTCGAGCTGGCGCATCCGCGCCCGGGCCTCGCCCACGCGGGACCGTGCGGCCTCCAGGGCCGAGGCGGCGGTCTTCGCCTGGAGGGCAGATTCCGCGAGGTCTTCCTTGGAGAAGAAATCGGGGTTCTGCTGCCTCCGGTCGTTGCGCGCCTTGGCCTCGGCCATCTCGTCGGCCGCCCGCTGCTCGTCGGCCTCGGCTCCGCGCAGGGACGAGCGGGCCATCTCCAGGTCCTGCTGAGCCAGGCTCGTGTCGAGCGTCGCGATGGCGTCGCCGCGGCGCACCCGGTCACCGATCGACACGTGAACCGCCCGCAGCCGCCCCTGGGACTCGGCCGTCACGTCCACCGACTCGCGGGTCACGACGACGCCGATCCAGCCCTGGCGCTCGGGAGGAGCTGGGGAGGGCGGAGGCGCGGACGCCTGGGACCCCTGGGTTGGCGCGGGACGATCGGCCGGAACGGGCGGGGTCTCCTTCGCGATCTCCCGGCCGCCGCAGCCCGCCGTGGCGAGCAGGACAAGGACGATCAGCGGGAGGGGGGACCGGAACGGCATGGGCGGGATTTTACTCCCTTCTCCCACCTTCAGCGTCGTTGCGACCGTGGTCGCTGGCATCGTGGGTGCTTTCCAGACGGGATCGCCGTGCTGGTGGTCCCCCGCGAAGGAGACCACGATGCCACGAAGGCCCCGACCGAAGACCCTGGCCCTGATCCTGGCGGGCGGAGAAGGCGGCCGCCTGGAGGTTTTGACCGCCGAGCGCGCCAAGCCCGCCGTCCCCTTTGCCGGGGTCTACCGCCTGATCGACTTCCCCCTGACCAACTGCCTCCACAGCGGGATCTCGGATGTCTGGGTGATCGAGCAGTACGAGCCCCACTCGCTCAACGAGCACCTCGCCAACGGCCGGCCCTGGGATCTCGACCGCACCTATGGCGGCCTCCAGGTCCTGCCGCCCCAGCAGACCCGCAGCCGTGGAGAGGAAGGCGGGTTCGCCCGGGGCAACGCCGACGCCATCTACCGCCACAAGACCCTGATCCGCGAGCTGGACCCCGACCTCCTCCTCGTCCTGAGCGCCGACCACATCTACAAGCTCGACTACCGCGAGGTGATCGACCGCCACCGCGAGAACGAGGCCGCCGTGACCCTGGTGACTACGCGCCTCCCGCCCGGAGAGGACGCGGGCCGCTTCGGCGTCGTCGAGGTCGACGGCGAGGGCCGGGTGACCGGCTTCGAGTACAAGCCGGAGTCTCCCAAGAGCGACCTGGTGACCACGGAGGTCTTCGTCTACGACGCGTCCGAGTTGCTGGATACCCTGGACAGGCTGGCAGAGGAAAGCGGCGGAGACGAGCCAAAGCTCAAGGACTTCGGCGACGAGCTCATCCCGCGTCTCGTGCGCGAGGGGAAAGCCCGCGAATACCGTTTGGAGGATTACTGGCGGGACGTCGGCACCGTCGAGAGCTACTGGCGGGCGCACATGGACCTCCTGGAGCCGGAGCCCGGTCTGGTGCTCGATGATCCGGCCTGGCCCCTGCGCACCTACGGGACGCAGCTCCTGCCCGCCCGGATCGAAGGCTCGGCGCGGATCGAGGGCAGCCTGATCTCTCCCGGCTGCCGGGTCGCCGGACGCGTCGAGCGTTCCGTCCTGGGTCCCGGAGTCGTGGTGGAGGAGGGGGCCGAGGTGAGCGATTCCGTCCTTCTGGAGCGCCGGGAGCGGGTACGCCTTGGCCCTGCCGCCGAGCCGCACGCCC
>CAXTNS010000942.1:0-2111 GCA_964245465.1 uncultured Thermoanaerobaculia bacterium | reverse complement strand
GAGCCCGTCGATGTGGTCGATCATGCTGGCGCTGTCGACGAGCACCGCGCCGTCCCGCGGCGCCAGGGCCGCGACGGCGGCCGCGGCGGGAGCCGAGAGGATTTCTCCGGGATGAGCGGAGACACCCATGGACCGGAGATGCTCGGCCAGAGCGGCGCGGGGCCGGCGCGTGGTGTTGGTCGTGAAGCGGAAAGGGAGGCCCCGGTGCCGCAGGGCTTCCAACGCCTCCGCGGCTCCGGGGATCGCCCGGCCTTCCTGATAGATGGTTCCGTCGAGGTCGAAAAGGACGCCCTCGACGCGCCGGCCGGAATCGCTCATCCGCCCGCGGCCAGCTTCTCCCGCACCTCGGGCGGGACGACGGCGGCCCGCCTCGCCCAGGTCGACTCGGGATAGCGGGCGATGAGGTCGTCCCAGCGCCGGACCACCTCCGCGAGCCCCTGGAGCCGGTAGCCGGCCGCCGCCCCCCAGAACAGCGCCTCAGGGGCTGCGCTCGCCCGCGGATACGCCTCCGCGGCGCCGTCGAACCAGGACAGGGCGTCCTCGAACTTCGAGTGAACCATGGCGGAGAGGCCCAAGACGAGCCGCAGCTCGGCCAGGAACTCGTCCGGCGGCAGGAAGCCTACGTAACGCCGCAGCTCGCTGCCCCGGCCGTCCAGGAAGACCAGCAGAGGAGCCCACAGGGCCTTGCCCCGGCCGAGCGCCTCCTTGAAGTCCGGATGGGGCTCCTTGATATTGAACTTGATGGGAACGAACCGCTCCGAGACGAACTCAGCGACTTCCGCGTTTGGGTACGTCACGGCACCCATTTTCCGGCAGCCGAGTCACTCGGGGGTCCAGAAGTAGAGGAGGACCGGCTTGCCGCCGTCGCGTCCCTCCTCGAGGGCCGGCTGGAGCCGGTCGCGCCATTGGATCTCGGACATGGGATGTGTCTCCTTGGTCTAGGGAAGAAGGTCAGAGACGGAGATGGAGGCTTCGGGACGAGCCAGAGGGGAGATCCGGTCCGTCAGGTTCAGGATGGTGCTCGACCGATAAGACCCGTCCTGGGGATCGCGAAGGACCTCCAGTTGCCGTCCGCCCAAGACGAGAATCCAGTACTCCGGGATTCCAGCGCGGGCATACAGAGCCGCCTTTTTCCGGTCGTATTGGAGAGAGGTCTCCGCAACCTCGACGACCAGGACGGCCGAGGTGGGGTGGGATACGAGATAGTCCCTGGGATCTCCAGGGACGACCGCGAGGTCCGGCTCCGGCTCCGAATCAAGACCCAGGGCGAGGGGCATCTGCACCAGGATGTCGAAGTCCTCGCCGAAGATGCGGGCCAAAACTCGCCGGGTGAGGCGCACGCCGACCACATGCCGGGTACTCTGGGCGCTCATCTCGTAGATGTACCCATCGACCAGTTCCACCCTCTCGTCAGGGTGGAAGAAGCCCTGCTCGACCAGGTCCTCATATTCCTCCCGCGTGAACCGGCGGAATTTGGCGGCTGTTGCCATCGTGAGACTCCTTGCTTGCTCTCTGTCAGGTCGTAGGCTGAGGGATCTCCTCGCCAGCCTCTCGCATCCCCTCCAGATGAAAGTCTACAGCCTCACGAATCAGCTCCAAGACCTCTTCCCGAGATTCCGCGACGGCGATGCATCCAGGCAGATCTGGCACGTAGGCGCCGAAGCTGGTTTCCGCTCTCTCTATGACAATAGTATATCGCATGGAAAGGAGGATATTACAGATTCTGGTTACCGGAACGACCCACGGCTGCGTGCTCCGGTGTTTGTTCCTGGTGAACCGGCGGAGATAAGCCACTCTGGTATCCTGCACCAGCGCTGAGCCCTTAGCCCGCTATCGCGGGCAGACCCTAGGAAGGCGTGGCTCCAGAGACAAGACTCCCTCGCTGGCTCGGAACTGGCTGCCTCACCCGGCCCAATGGGCCGGCAGAACCCAGCCCAGGGCAGGGGGGGGGCTGGCGCCTGCGGGGGGGGGGGGGGGCGCACGGCGCCGTCGAGCGATGGAACGGCCGCCGCGGCGCGGGCAACCTCAACGCGCACGAGTCGATGGCCCGGGCGATCGCGCTTGCTCGCGGACACGGCGCCGGCTGCGTCGCCCTCGCCAACACCAATCAC
>CAXTNS010000941.1:0-2118 GCA_964245465.1 uncultured Thermoanaerobaculia bacterium | reverse complement strand
TTGGTCCGCTGGTGGACGCGCTCCGCCAACTGGGCGCGCGGATCGAATCCCTGGAGAGGGACGGGTACGTGCCGCTCGCAATCGAGGGCGGCAGCCTGCGGGGGGGCACCACGACGCTCGACGCGGGCGAGTCGAGCCAGTACCTCTCGGCCATCCTGATGGCCGCCCTGAAGGCGCCGGAGCAGGTCGTGGTGGAAGTGCCTTCGCTCACCTCGCGGCCGTACGTGGACGTGACGATCGCCTCGGCCTCGGCCTTCGACGGCCACATCGAGCGCGTGGGGCCGCGGGCCTACCGCGTCCGCCCCTCGGCGCTCCGGGGCGGGCGCGCCCGTGTGGAGGGGGACTATTCGGCCGCCTGCTACCCGGCCGCTGCGGCCGCCCTGACCGGCGGCGACGTGTCGCTCGACGGGCTGTCGTCCGATTCGCGCCAGGGTGACCGGGAGTTCATCGACCTGCTGGTGGAGATGGGCGCGGAGGTCTCGTGGAAGGGGGAGGTCCTGCGTATCCGCGGCGCCGACGGTGGGGAGCTCAAAGGCGTCAAGGCCGACCTCTCCGGCATGCCCGACCAGGTGCCGACGCTGGCCGCCCTCGCCCCTTTTGCCCAAGGCGAGACGCTGATCCACAACGTGGCCCACCTGCGCATCAAGGAGAGCGACCGCCTGGAGGCCATGGCCACCGGCCTCCAGAAGCTGGGGGCGGACGTGCGCGAGGGGCGGGACAGCCTGTGGATCCCCGGTCTGTGGAGCGGCGGCGACACGCCCACGGAGGAGGTGCACGTAGATCCCCGGGGCGATCATCGCATCGCCATGAGCCTCGCCCTCGTGGGCCTGCGCCGTCCAGGAGTGGTGATTGACCATCCGGAAGTGGTGGGAAAATCGTACCCGGGGTTCTGGCGGGATCTCCAGAAGATGGTGGGCGGGTCCTCATAGGCCGCATTCCGGAGCTCCGTCATCGCGCAGCTCTCCCCGGTCTCCACTCAGCGTTCCCCGCTCTCCGGCCCCTCGGGGAAAATCATTTCCCCCCAGGGAAAGATGATCCGGATCGAGGGGAAAGCCTTCGGGGACGCGGGGAAACTCTTCGAGATCCTGGGGAGAGTGGCCGGGATCCCAGGGACGGTCGTCCGGACCCCGGGGAGAATCTTCGGGATTTCGGGGAAGATCGTTTCTCGGTGAGGGCAGGCCCTTGAGATCCCGGGGAAACTCGCGGAGAATTCTTCGTTCAAGTTACAATCCCCCTTCAATGTCACCCAGACTGGACATCCGCCGGGCGGCCGGTGTCTTCCATCCATGTCTTGAGACCCTTCCGGGCGCGGTCCCGCTGGGCGAAGCGTGCCTGACGGATCGCCGGAAAGTGGGCGTCCTGCTTCAGGCGGCGGGGCTGCTCTCCCTGCTCGATCAGGCGGCTTGGCGGCTGGCTGCGGGATGGGAGCCGGCGCGGATCGGTGCGGACGGCCGTCTTGCCCTGGGTGAGGGGGGCGCCGTGCCGTGCCGGTCTCAGGGCACCGTGCAGGAGCTGCTGCTCGACCTGACGGCCCGGCTCTTCGGCGAGGGACCCGTGGCCGGCCGCGGAGAGGCGCGCCGGGCCCTTCGCATCCTGCTCGACTCCTGGCGGCAGTCCCTGGCACCGCTGCCGCCGGACGATGTGGTGGCGCGCATCCTCGACGTGGCGTCCTTCCTCTGGGAGGAGGACCACGCCCCGGCGCGCTGCGCTCTGGCGGGTTCCCTCGCGAATGGTGGAAGTGTGCGGCCGTGGCTGGCGGGACCCAGGGCCTTGCGGGTCCGCCTGCTCCGGCGACACCGCTCGATGCCGGAGCTGGCGGCTCTCCTCGTGTCGCCGGCCGCCCACGCTCTCTGGGACGGCGAGGAGAAGCGCCGGCCGCCGGAGTCGGAGGAGGAGCGGATCAGCCTTGCCGCGACTCTCGAATCCCGGGGCCGGTTCGAAGCCGCCCTGGAGGTCCTGGCCGGCCTGCGCTCGCCCGTCGCCCGGGCGCTCGCCGCCCGGTGCCAGCTCGGCCTCGGCCGGCTGACCGCGGCGCGAACGGCCCTCTGCGAGTTGGAGGAAGCGCCGCTGCCGCCCGCCGTGGTGGCGGAGCTGGCGGAGACCGCCTCGCGGGTCTGG
>CAXTNS010000940.1:0-2123 GCA_964245465.1 uncultured Thermoanaerobaculia bacterium | reverse complement strand
GTCAGGGACGGGCACGTCACCCTGGGAGGACAGATCAGGGAACTCCCTCCTGGGAAATAATCCTGGCCCGGCCCTTGCAATCTCCAGTGGAACGGACGAATTTAGAATCCCGCAGTCCGGACCTGAAAAGGAGAAAACCATGCATAGATCTCTGCGGATGATGGCACCCGCCGTTGTCGCGATGACCGTATTGTGCGGCCTGGGCAGCGCCGCGCTGGCTCAGGAGCAGCCGCCGGCCCAGGGGCAGTTCGAGGGCAAGGTGGACGTCAACGAGGTCCTTCTGGACGTGCTCGTCACCGATGCCCGGGGCAATGTCATCGTGGGCCTTGGCAAGGACGACTTCGTGGTTACGGAGCGCGGCAAGCCCGTGGAACTGTCCGGCGTGACCTTCTACAGCAATCGCCGCCTGGTCGAGTCCTCGCCGGAGCTCGCCAAGTCGGGCGTCTCGACCGAGCAGGGGACGGAGGACCGCTACTTCATCCTGTTCTTCGAAGACCAGAAAGACACGGCCCAGGAGGCCCCGCGGCTCCTCTCCCAGAGTCTGGAAGCCGCCAAGCGGGCCCGCGGCTGGGTGGAGAGCGAGATGCTGCCCAACGACTGGGTGGCGGTCGCGAGCTTCGACACCAAGCTCAAGGTGCAGCAGGACTTCACGCGCGACCGCAAGGCGGTGGTCGAGGCCATCGGCGACGCCGTCAAGGGCAAGGACCGCGAGGGCAACTATCCCTCCCGCATCGACGAGACCAAGGGTCCCTCGCTGTACGCCGGCCTGCCCAAGGGCAACGAGCTGCGCGCCAAGACGGCCAACATCTACGACGCTCTCCAGCAGGTCGCCCGGTCCGCCGGCAACGTCCGGGGCCGCAAGAACCTGCTGCTCTTCACCTTCGGCCTGCCCGGCCGGCAGGACACCTTCGGCCAGTACGTGCCGGACAAGAAGTACTTCGAGCCCACGGTGCACGCCCTGAACTCCAACAACGTGGCGGCCTACGCGTTCGACCTGACGCCGCCGGCCGTGGAGCACACGCTCTCCGACTCGCTCAACAAGCTGGCGGTCGAAACGGGGGGCCGGTACTTCTTCAACGTCACCAACTACTCGACCCCGCTCGACCAGGTGTCGCAGGAGAACAACGGCTACTACCTGCTGAGCTATCAGAGCGAGAATCCGGCCAGCCGTTCGGGCTTCCAGGAGGTCGAGGTGAAGGTCAAGAACCCCGAGTTCCGGGTCAAGGCCCGCCGGGGCTACGAGTTGGGGAAGTAACTCCCCCAATCACCGCTCCGATCAGCCTCCTCGTAAGCCCGGCGTAGGTCTGCCGGCAGGCGAGGAGGTCGGCGAGCACCCGCCGGATTCCCGGGTGAAGCCGGGAGGCCGGCACCATCCACTGGCCCACTGAGCCCTCGAAGAAAACGTCGCGGGCGCGGTGGGCCTTCTCCATTTCCTCCCCAAGCTCCGCTTCCAGGCGGTCCGGATAGGACTCGGGCCGGCCCGCGAGCAGGCTCTCGGCGGCCCAGAGGCCGGAGAGCATGCCGTAGCGGATGCCCTCGCGGGTCAGGGGATCGGCCAAGGCCGCGGCGTCGCCTGCCAGGAGGATCCGGCGGGCCGCACCCTTGCGCACGTTTTCGATCGTCCAGGGACCGAAGACGGGGATGGGATAGCGGTAGCGGGGTCCGGGGAGGTCCCGCCAATCCTTTCCAAGGTGACGGTCGAGGAAAGCGTCGAGGGCGGCCCGGGCGGCGGCGTCCCGGACCTGGCCCGAGGTGTAGGCGATGCCCACGGAGGCACCGCCGGGACGGGGGAAAATCCAGGCGTAGGAGTCGCCGAGGCCGGGAAAGGCAAGCACGAGCCGGCTCCATTCAATCCCTGAGAGCGATCCCCCCAGGCCGAGGCTGTCTCCCTGCGGCGCCAGACCGAGCGAGCGCCGGGAGAGACCGCGAGCGCCGTCCGCCCCCAAGGCCCAGTCGTAGGCGCGGGTCTCTCCGGCGGCTGTGATCTGGAGGGCCCCTGATTTCCACTCCAGGCGCTCGGCCCTGGCGGGGCGGCGGACGGCTCCAGCGGCCACGGCGGCCTCGGCCAAGGCGGCGTCGAGCTCGCGGCGGTTGGGCTTGAACACCGTGGCCCCGCGGTAGCC
>CAXTNS010000939.1:1774-2133 GCA_964245465.1 uncultured Thermoanaerobaculia bacterium | reverse complement strand
GGCCCTGCTCGCGGCCCCTCCCGCGGCTCCCCAGGGACCGGTCTCTCGGGTGGCGCTGCTGATCGACGCCGAGGAGGGGCAGACGCTCTCCCTCCCGGTCTTCCGCCGCCGCCCCTGGCCCGCCCAGTGGGACCTGATCGAAGTCCGGGAGAGCGCCTTGGAGAAGGTCAGGCTTCCCCCAGCGGCCGCTTCCAAGGGCACGTCTCCAGGCTTTCTCCGTAATGCCCCCTGCCTGCGCCGCTCAGCTCGTGGGCAGGCGCTGCTCAACCCGTGAGCAATTTCGGGAGGGTTCCCCAATCTCCACAAAGCCTGTGGAAAACCTTGTGGGAAAGCCCCTGTTCCGGCCTCTGAACCCGCTG
>CAXTNS010000939.1:0-1764 GCA_964245465.1 uncultured Thermoanaerobaculia bacterium | reverse complement strand
CGGTTTGCCGCACTTTGAACAGATTTTTGTGCAGTTTTCGGAAGTGTTGTGGCTGTAAGGGGTTGAAAAATTTTTCCCAGGCGAACGGCGGTTTTTTTCCTAAATACCTCCTCGGAGGCGGCATAATTTCCACAGCTTTGGGAGATCGTACGAATCGAATAACTTCGATAGGACTTGAAAAGGCCGGCCGAGAGCCTCGGACCGGCCATCAAGTCCAGATCAACGTTGGCCATTACCGGTGATAGATCTCGGCGACGAAAGGCCCGGCCATGAAGTGGGCCGGATCGATCTGGCTCTGCAGACAGACCCCCGGCGGGGTTTCCATGAGCAGGAAGCGAGCCGACTCCGCGAGCCCGGCCGTGGTCGTGCTCTGGATCGCTTTGAGCGTGCGGGCCCCCACGCGGCGGGGGCGGATGAGGTGAGATTTCTCCAGGCGGCGCAGGGACCCGTCGGCACCGCGGCCTTCGACGGCGGCATAGATCACCACCACGTCGTCTTCCACGAAGGGGACCGACTCCAGCATCCGCCGCTCCAGGTGGGCGATGCGGGCGGTGGGGTCCGAACCCTCCGGGGGCTCGGCAAGGGTCCGCTCGACCCAGGCGTAGTGGCCGGGGTAGCGCAGAGTCTTGTAGTCGAGGTCGCGGACCTTGCCTTCCAGGGCGAACGGCAGATCGGCGGCGCCGCCTGAGGTGAGGTCTTCTTCATAGGTGACACCGTCGAGGATCACGGTCTCCCGCTCGGAAAGCGAGGGCAGGGTCGTCCGCCGGCCGTCCCGGAGGACCTTGGCCGGCTCGACGTATTCTGTGGCCACGCCGCTCGGGCTCCAGGTGAAGCCGTAGTAGTGCGGCGGCCGGGCCGTGGTCGTCAGGGCGCCGACCCGCATCTGCAGCCGGTCGGTCTTGTGGACGCCGCCCTCGCGGCAGAAGCGCTGGAACAGGTCGTGGCCGAGCACGTTGACATAGCCGGGCGCGAGGCCGGTCTGGAGCAGGAAGCCCTTGGAACAGTCCCGGGCGATCTCCTGGATCTGCTCGGTCTCTTTCACGTGCTCCGTGAGGTTGGCGTAGTGGGTTGCGTGGTTCCTAGCCAGGCCCGCCATGCGGGTGGCCTCCTTGCCTGGCAGGCAGTCGAGCAGGATGTCGCCCTTGTCGAGGGCCTCGTCGAGCTCGGAGCTGGTTCCCTGCAAGGGCAGGGAGAAGGGGTACACCTCACCGGGCTGCTCCGAGCCTTCGCGGATCCAGGCCGTGGCTTCCTGGGCCTTCGCGAGGTCGGCGTCACCGATGTAGACGTCGACCTGGAAATCTCCGATCTCCCGCAGCAGCAGACCCACCGCCCTCCCCATGCCGCCGGCTCCGGCGATCACAACTTGGTGCTTTTTGCTCATATGGACGCGCTCGTCTCCCGGCTCTCCGCTGGAGGGGCCTTGGGTTCAGGTGTGTATCAGGAGTTGCAGGGGCATCGGGGCCACCCCCACGAGGAAGCCGCGGCATCCTAGCACCCCCCTCGAAAGAGGGTCAATCAACCGGGTCAACGAATGGGGTCGTGCGGGTTGGCGGCGGCGCGCCGGCGCACGGGCTGGCCGGCCAGGGCGGTCTTGTTGCGCCCGGTCTCCTTGGCCACGTACATGGCCGCGTCGGCGAGGCGCAGGAGGGTGCTCTTGGTGGATTCGAGCGGCCGCCCGGGCTCCAGGTGCTGCTTGAGGGTCGCGACGCCGATCGAGCAGGTGATCCCCTGGAGGTGCAGCGGCTCCGGCTGGATGTCCCCCGG
>CAXTNS010000938.1:0-2143 GCA_964245465.1 uncultured Thermoanaerobaculia bacterium | reverse complement strand
TTCCAGAGGTCCGTGGCGATCGACCGCAGCCGCAGGGAGGGAACGACCAGGCGGTGGGCCCCGGGCAGCACGAAGCGCCGGGCGAGCACCCGGCGGCGCTTGAAGGCCGTGGCCTCGTCATCGTTGAACCCTTCTTCATGGTGGACGACCCGCCGGAACCCCGCGCTGCGGGCGGCGAGCAGCATGTCGAACGCGCCCCAGTTGTAGGTCAGGACGAGGTCCGGCTTCTCCGCGAGCAGCAGCCGCCGCAGCCGCCGGGCGGTGGCGAGCGAGCCGGCCTTGGGCGGGTTCGGCAGCAGGCGCACGTCGAGGCCGGGCGGCAGCCTCTCCGCCGCGTCCACGCAGCCGTTCATGGAGACGACCGAGTGGCGGTACGCCCCGCCAAAGGAGCCGATCACCTGGATGGTGCGCAGCTCCGTGCCCGTGGGCACGAAGTTGGAGAAGACGTGGAGGAGGTGGGGAGCGTCAGCTCCCATGGATCCTCACCGTCCGATCCAGAAAAGCCTCGCGGTCCTCGACCGGACGCCACCCCAGGACCTCGCGGGCCGTGCGGGAGCTGAAGCGCGGCACGAGTGCCCGCGTCTTCAGGTCCCGGTAGGAGGGGAAAACGGCGCCGGGCCGGCGGCCGATCTTCTTGACGATCCACTTGCCGATCTCCATGGTCTGGCTGAGCCAGAGGGGCCGGGGGTGGAAGTGGAGGTCCCGCCCGGTGGCCCGGCGCATCTCCTCGACGATCTCGCGGGCCGAGAGGGGGGCCTGGGTGCAGAGGTTGAGGGCCCGGCCGTCCAGGCCGTGACCTTCGTGGACGACCAGGCGGACGAGGGCGTCGGCCACGTCGTCCACGGCCACCACGGGGAGAGGGTTGTCCCCCAACCCCCAGCCCACGCAGTGGTTGTCGCGCACCCAGAGGCCGAGCCCGGAGTGCTGGAGGGGCGTGCCCTCGCCGAGCACCACGCCCGGGCGGACGATGACCAGGGGGAGCCCGCGCTCGCGGTGGAGGGCGAGGAGCGCTTTCTCGGCCGCCATCTTGCCGCGGCTGTAGATCTCGCGCCCCTCGGGTCGCGGATCGGTCTCCAGGGAATCTTCGAGCACGGCCGTGCCGCAGTCGGCGCCCGCGTACAGGGCGGCGATCGAGGAGACGTAGACGAAGCGTTCGACTCCGGCGGCCAGCGCGGCCTCGGCCACGGCCACGGAGCCCTGGATCATGGAGCGCTCGATCTTCTCCCAGGTGTCGCCGCCGCCGGTCGCGAGGTGCACGACGGTCTTGGCTCCCTGGAGGGCCGCGGCGAGCGCTCCTGGATCCTCCAGGCGGCCGGGCAGCAGGCGCAGACGCCCAATATCAGCGGGATCAGCGGCATGCGCCGCCTGGGTGAGGATGGCCGGCAGGCTGTGGGCGCGGCGGACCACGGCCGAGACGGGGAGGCCCCGCTCCAGGAGGCCGGCCACCACCCGCCGGCCGATGAAGCCGGTGCCGCCGAGCACCACGACCTCGCCGGGCCGCGCCGTTCCGGGCTCGGACAGGCGCGGGCGCTCCGCCTGAATCTGGAGGCCACGTTTCGCCTCCTCCGCGATCGCCTCGCACCATTCGAGCACCTCGGCGGCCTGGGCGGCGCCGACCGGCGGGGCCTGCCCGGCCTTCAGGGCGTCGTAGAAGGCCCGCACCGAGCCGCGCATGCCGGCGAAATAGCTGTCCATGCGACGGCCCATCCCGAGGGTGAAGCGGGCGTAGCGGAAGACGCCGCCCGCGGCGTTCCGGGCGAGCGAGCGCGAGCGCCGCCAGCCGGCGAGGAAGCTGTTCCAGAAATCGAGCCAGGGCGTCTTCTCCTCGTGGGAGAAGAGGTTGTGGTCGAGGTCGGCCTCGGCCGAGCCGTCCGAGCCCAGCACCTCGAGCGTCCAGCGGTTGAAGCCCTGGCCGAAGGCCATGTAGATCTCGGCCGTGCCGCGCTCGCCGCGGGCAGCCACGAGCCAGCGGTCGTGGAAGGCCTGGCCGGGAAGGAGCTCGCGCGTGCCGAGGATGGTGGTGCTCGCCTCCCGCACCGCGCCGATCAGGGCGTGGAGCTGGGAGAGCGGGTGAGGGGCCTGCTCGAAGACGACGTTCTCGGGCGAGCGGAACATCCAGTGCGAGAAGTCCCCGGCCTCGAGC
>CAXTNS010000937.1:0-2148 GCA_964245465.1 uncultured Thermoanaerobaculia bacterium | reverse complement strand
GCTCCTGGGTCGGGGCGGGCTGCTGGTTCTGGTTCGGCTTGTTCCTCTGCTTCTTCGGCGGCTTGGCCTCGGCGGCGAAGGGAACGAGGAGCTGGGCGGCGAGCAGTGCCGCCAGGCCCAGGGAGATCTTGGAACGGGAGTTTGTCTGTGTCATAGAGGTGGCCTCGTCAGCGAGTATAACGTTGGGAGGCCCACCCTTCTTCCTGCCGTGCGCCGTTACCAGACCGGGGCGAGCCGCTGGCCTCAGGCGGGTGCGAAGTGGCCCCGCACGGCACGGCGCAGGCGGCGGTCCACCCAGCGGTTGGCCACGTCGAATCCCTTCTCCAGGAGAGGATGGCTCGTGACGGCCCGCCTTTGGAGGTCCAGGAGGGCCCCCCTCTGCTCGGGACGGAACGCCGGCATCGATGCATGAAAGAGGGTAGCGTTCAGAGCGACGCGATCCCTCATCAGGCGGCGGTCCAGGGCCCGGACGTGGTTGCCCACCTCGGCGCAGGACATGGTGTCGTGCTCCCAGTAGGGGGCCATGCTGCGGAGGTTGTCCATGACTCGCAGGCCGAAGCGCTGGCGGTTCTCGGGCCGGAGGAGGGGGACGCCGGCCACGCGCGTGCTGAAGGTGGCGAGGAAGTAGAAGTCCGGCGGGGTCGCGGCGAGGAAGCGGTAGGTGCGGTCGAGCGTCTCGCCGGTCTCGCCGGGGAAGCCCACGATGAGACTGACAATGGTTGTAAGGCCGTGCTTTCGGCAACTCTCCAGGGCTTTGGCGTTCGCTTCGGCGGTGCAGGCCTTGTCCATGTTGGAGAGGAGGCGCTCGTCGCCGGATTCGATGCCGATCTGTACCTGGTGGGCGCCGGCCGCTTTCATCAGCGCGACCGTCTCCTCGTCGGCCAGGTCGTCCGCCCTCGCGTAGCAGATCCATTTCACGCGGACGTCCCGATCGATCAGCAGGCGGCAGAGCTCGCGCAAGCGGGCTTTGGGCATGGTGAAGAGGGAATCCAGGCAGGTGATGGTCTCGACGCCCAGATCGCGGACGTAGTGCTCCCAATCGTCCACGATCCGGGCCGCGCTTTTGGTGCGGAACTTGGTGTCGTCGAAGAGGTAAGGATAGTTGCAGAAGTTGCAGCGGTACGGGCAGCCCCGGACACTCTCGTAATAGATCATCGGGAAACGCCCGGCGAGCCCCCAATCCGGGGTGGGCAGGAAATCGAGGGACAGATCCCGGGGGACGCCACTGTAGAGGAACGCCGTCCCTTCCTTGGAAATCAGCCTCCCTCCCTCTGGCGCTTCCAGGGTGGTGAACCCCGAGCGGATCCAGGCGGCGAGGGATTCGATGAGGAGCTCACCGTAGCCGACCGCCAGCACGTCCAGCTCCGGGGCGCCCTCCCAACGGCCGTGGAGGATGCTGGCGAGGGCGCCGCCCATGACGGTCCGGTTGTGAGGGCGCTTCAGGCGCTTGAGCAGGGGCTCCACCTCGGAGAGGTCATGGAGGTAGGTGCTGGAGAGGAAGACGCAGTCGGTCTCCGCGAGCTTGCGGTCCACTCCTTTGGGATCGGAGAAGATCTCGTCCAGCTCCATGCGCTCGTAGGGGATGCCAGCCCGGTGGAGGAGGGTGGCGAGGACGACTTCGGTCAAGGATGGGGGCTCGGGGTTCTCGGGACTGCGCAGGCCCTCGAGCCGGGCGGCGAGGAGGGGCTCGGCCATCACCAGCTTGACCTTGAAGTCGAGCCAGGCCTCTTCAGCCTGCCGCCACTGCTCCCACCACTTGCGGGCGGCGAGGAGGAGCGAGCGCTCCTTGCCCGTGATCAGGCCGCCGGTCGCGATGAGGACCTTGGCCATTCTCTTGCCGCTCAGGCGGTCTCCCGATGGCTTTTCAGGACCATCCGCGTCCCGGCTCTGGGGAGGATCAGCACGAGTTTCCGCTCGGGACGGGGCTCGTACCCTGGCGCCAGGGCGAGGTCCGCGAGGTGGAGGATGGTGGCGGTCATCAGGGTCATCTGGCGCATCACGAAGTGCCGGCCGACGCAGGTGCGCGGGCTGAACCCGAACGGGAAGTATGCGCCCTCGTACGTCCTCCCCGCGAGGAACCGCTCGGGCCGGAAGCGGTCCGGCTCCGGAAACACCTCGGGGTTCCTCTGGGCCAGGTAGGCCGAAGGG
>CAXTNS010000936.1:0-2155 GCA_964245465.1 uncultured Thermoanaerobaculia bacterium | reverse complement strand
GTTGATCCGGGTCTTGGGATCGTCCAGCATCTCCTTCCAGTGCGCGATCCAGCCCGGCATGCGGCCGAGGGCGAACAGGACCGTGAACATGTTGGTGGGGATGCGCATCGCCCGGTAGATGATGCCGCTGTAGAAGTCGACGTTGGGGTAGAGCTTGCGGGCGATGAAGAACTCGTCGCTGAGCGCCACCTCTTCGAGCCGCTTGGCGATGTCCAGCAGCGGGTCCTCGACCCCGATCTCGTCCAGCACCTCGGCCACCGTCTGCTTGAGGATCTTGGCCCGCGGATCGAAGTTCTTGTAGACGCGGTGGCCAAAACCCATGAGCCGGAAGCCCGAGCTCTTGTCCTTGGCCATGTCCACGTACTTCTTGTAGTCGCCGCCGTCGGCCTGGATGCGCTCCAGCATCTCAATGACCGCCTGATTGGCGCCGCCGTGGAGCGGCCCCCAGAGGGCGCAGATGCCGGCCGCGATGGAGGCGAACAGGTTCGCCTGGCTGCTCCCCACCATGCGCACGGTCGAGGTGCTGCAGTTCTGCTCGTGGTCGGCGTGGAGGATGAGCAGCAGGTTGAGTGCCCGGTCGAGCACCGGCCGGACCTCGTACGGCTCCGCCGGCACCGAGAACATCATGTGCAGGAAGTTCGAGCAGTAGGACAGGTCGTTGCGCGGATAGACGAACGGCTGGCCGATGTTCTTCTTGTAGGAGGCCGCCGCGATGGTCGGCCCCTTGGCCAGCAGCCGCGCCATGGTGAGATCGAGATCGCGCCCGCGGCCGTCTTCCGGGTAGTAGGTGGACAGCGACACCACCATCGAGGACAGCATCGCCATGGGATGGGCGTTCGACGGGAAGCCGTCGAAGAACTTCCTCATGTCCTCGTGGATCATGGTGTGGTACGTCAGGCGGTCCTCGAACGCCTGGAGCTCCTGGGCATTCGGCAGGGCGCCGTAGATCAGCAGGTAGCAGATCTCGGTGAAAGTCGCCTGGCCCGCGACCTCTTCGATGGGGTAGCCGCGGTAGCGCAGGATGCCCGCCTCGCCGTCGATGAACGTGATGGCGCTCTCGCACGCGCCCGTGTTGCCGTAGCCGGGGTCGACCGTGATCGCTCCGCTCTGGGCGCGGAGCTGCAGGATATCGAGACCGACCTCGCCCTCCGAGCCCACCGTGACCGGCAGCTCGTAGTCCTTCCCGTCCAGCGACAGCCGGGCCGGGCTCGGCGAAGCCGCGAGGGCGGGCGTTTCTTCGACAAGATCCTTGGTTTGCTGAGACATCATCTCCCCTTCGCGCGGTGCTGCCAAAAGGTGCTCCTCCAAGGAGGAAGGAGCACGGGGGCGATTCTATCCCCCGCCTTCGGGAGCACGCAAGGAACGTGCTAGGAGGGGTACGCCCGAAACCCGCTCCGGGTTCTGGCGGCCGTATCCCCGCCCACGCATCAATGCCTTCGCTCTGGAAGAGCGGGAGTTGAACAGCCCGGGGCGTCAGCCCCAGGAGACCGGGAGTCGAGAGATTTCCGAATCCCGAACGGCCGGTAGATGCGGTCCTTGTCTGGCTCGGCTCTCGGGACCGTCTCTGCTACCCTTCCAGAGCTTGGACGGGAAGGCGGTCTGGTTTCCGGGCCGCAAGCACTCCGCTCGGATAGAGAAGAAACGCGGGAAGGCAAAGCTCTGAGCAACCTGGCAGCCAAGCTGGGCCGCTTTTGGCTGCGATGAAGCCTCGGTTAAGCCACCACGTTTCCTCAGCAACGCCGGCCGTCATTTCTTCGGACTCCGGCGTGCCCGCTGCTTCGCAGCAGCCGACCGAGACGTCGTCGATGTCATCGACGGTTAACATGATGCGACGGATCCCGAGTGCGTTCACCGGAGCGTTCTCGGGCCCAGTTCTGATCGCCTCCGGCGTGTGGAACTTGTCCAGCTCGATCCGTCCGTGGCCGTCCGGAGTGCGCATCAGCGCGAGGGTAGCACGGACGTTCTGAAGGCCGATGAGACGATCTACCGAGGGGCCCTCGACGGTCGTCTCGCCCTCCAACTCCATACCAAGCTCGACAAAGAACGCCTTCGCAGCCTCGAGGTCGTCAACCACGATCAGGACGTTGTCCATCTGCCGAATCGTCACGGTAGGTCTCCTCCTTCGTCACGCGGCCCGTCGTGGCCACTGGTGTAC
>CAXTNS010000935.1:0-2161 GCA_964245465.1 uncultured Thermoanaerobaculia bacterium | reverse complement strand
AACACCCCCTTCTACGACGAGGTGGATGATCTCCAGGCCTACCTCGACAAAGCCGGTTCCCTGGGCGGCAAGACGCTCGTCCCGCCCGTGCCCATCCCCGGCCAAGGCAGTTTCGCCTGGATGGCGGACCCGGAGGGCAACATCGTGGGGCTGTGGAAGCCGGAGGCGTGAGGTTTCGTGCCCTTGATAAACTGTAGGGAGTCCCGACAAGGAGGCTCCCCCTGGCCGAGATCTTCGATGTCTTCTTCAGCTACAACAGCAAAGACCGGGAGCTCGTCCGCCCGGTCGTCGAGGCGTTGCGGCAGGTGGGGATCAATGTCTGGATGGACCAGGATGCGCTCCGCTATGGCCGTCCCTGGCAGCCCGGCGTCGAGAAAGCCCTTGAGAGCGTCCACTCCGCCGCCATCCTGGTCGGTCCCTCGGGATTCGGGGACTGGCAGACCCAGGAAGCGCAGCTCTGCCTGACCCAGGGGGTCAAGCGCGGCATCCCGGCGATCCCGGTCCTGCTGCCCGGCGGTCCCTCCCCGGAAAGCCTCCCCTTGTTCCTGAGGGAGCAGACCTTCGCCGACCTCCGCAACGACCCCTCCGGAGAGCGCCTCCGCCGTCTCATGAAGGAGATCCTGGAGACCCGGGAGCCCCTATCCGCCACTCCCGCCGAGCCCCTCCAGCCGTTCCGTAGTCTCCGCATCCACAACCTCCCCTTCCCTCCTCTGGGCGACCTTCTCAAGGGACGGGACGAGGAGCTCCAGCGTCTCGAAACCAACCTCCAGGGTCAGGCCACTGCCATCACCCAGGCCATCCACGGTCTTGGAGGGATCGGCAAGACCCGCTTGGCTGTCGAATATGCCTGGCGCTCGGGGAACCGCTATGACGCTGTTCTGTTCTTGAGAGCGGAATCTCCTCAGGCGCTGCAGTCGGGGCTGGCGGATCTCGCGCGGCCCAACCTCCTGAATCTCCCTGAGTACACGGCCCAAGCTGAGACGGAGACTGTCGATGCCGCCCTGCGCTGGTTCCGGGAGAATTCCCGCTGGCTGCTGATCCTGGACAACGTGGACACCCCGGAAGCAGCCGAAGCCGTCCGGAAGATCATCCCTCAACTGCAGAATGGTCACGTCCTCATCACCTCCCGCCGGAAGGACTGGCCGGTTGCAGTCCGCAAGCAGCCACTGGATATCCTTACCCAAGAAGAGGCGACCAACTTTCTCCTCCAGCGCACAGACGGTGGACGGTTTTCGAAACCGGACGACTCTGAGCAGGCTGCTCGTTTGGCGGAGATTCTGGACGGCCTCCCGCTCGCTTTGGAGCAAGCAGGAGCCTACATCGTCTACCACCAGCTATCTTTTTCCACGTACCTAAAGTATTGGGAAAAAGAACGCGAAAACGTCCTCGCTTGGCACAATAAGGATTTGATGGAGTACCCCGCCTCAGTAGCGACGACTTGGCAGACGACCTTTAGCCGCCTTCATCCCAAAGCCGCCGCGATTCTGCGCCTGACCGCACATTTTGCTCCTGATCCTATTCCGTCGGAGATGCTCGAGGCGGGAGAGGAGATCATTGGTGAGGCAATTGTGCTGCTTTGCGAAGAAATGGGGGAACAACCTCTGCCTAGAGGAATTCGGGAATGCCTCTCCGAGTTAGCTGGCTACTCAATGATCGCGAAGGAGGCAGAAACCTTTACAGTCCATCGAATTGTTCAAGAGGTATTACGAGCCCAGATTCCGGAGGAAAGACGTTGCGCGTGGATCAAGCTGTCTCTCCGCGCAGTAAATAATTTTTCTCCGTTTGATGCTGATGATGTTCTTACTTGGTCAGTCTGGGACCTCCTTCGTACTCATGCCAGCGAAGTTCTTTACCATGCCCAAGGTTGCAACATCAACGAGCCTACAGGGCGTCTAATGGGTCAATTGGCGCTGCTACTCGTATCGAAATCTCTGTACTCTGATGCCGAGCCGCTTGCACGACGAGCGCTGAAGATTAGTGAAGATTTCCTGGGATCTGAGCATCCTACCACCGCCATCCGCCTCAACAATTTGGCTCAGTTGCTCAAGGCCACGAACCGCCTTTCGGAGGCCGAGCCGATGATGCGGCGGTCTGTGGATATCTAAGACGGCACCTTCGCAGACACTCAGCCCACCAACCCGACCGCGCGCAGCACCCTGGC
>CAXTNS010000934.1:485-2165 GCA_964245465.1 uncultured Thermoanaerobaculia bacterium | reverse complement strand
TCCTTGACCGTCCGCGCGTCCGGGGTGAAGGCCGCGACGGCGGCTCCGGCTTCGAGGATCCTCTGGCGGGTGAGGTCTTCGAAGAGAGGCTCGGCGGTGAAGCCTCCTCTTTCCTTGCCGGGACCGGAGTCGAGGTAGCGGCGCAGGACGAAGACGGCCGCCACCAGTACGGCTCCGGACAGGGTGAGGATCACCCAGAGAGGCGCCACGTGGACGTAGACGCGCAGGGTGACGAGCGAGGCGATCCCCGTCCCGATCCCCAAGAGGAGGAAGACGTAGCGGCGCGTCCGGATGCCGATCGCCAGGTAGACGATAGGGACGAGGAACGTGGCGACGATGGAAAGCTGCCGGAGAAGAGGGTTCTTCGAGGCCGGCCCCAGGTTGCTGAAGCCGCGGCGGAAGAATTCCAGGGCTCCGAGGTCGAAGGAGCCAAGGTGGACGGCGAGGTAGAGGCCCACCAGCCCCACGACGAGCGTGGCCGTGCAGGAATGGCGCAGGGAGGGCGGCAGACGCTCCGAGTCCGAGAGGCGCAGGAGGAGCGGCGCGGCGGCCAGGGGCAGGACGATCCAGAGGATGCGTCCGCCGGGGACATACGTGAGCGCGGCCAGGAACGAGGCGGTCGCGGCGGCGGCGTAGAAGGGATAGCCCCACCGCACGGCCATGGCGGCGAGGAGGACGGCCGCAATCCCCAGAAGGAGGGGGATGGCGGCCTCGCCGTCCAGGTTGAGCGACTCGAAGATGACCCAGGCGAGGCCACCCATCAGGAACCCGAAGGCGGCGAACGAGGTACCCGCCTCCGTCCCGCCTTGCGAGCGCTTGAGCGGTCCGGTCTGGAACTCCGTCAGGGCGGCCAGCGCGATCCCGAAGCCGATCGCGATCACGGCAAAAATCTTCTCCTCGGCTCGCGAGAAGGACGAGACAAGGGCGCCGATGACCAGCCACACGAAGCCAAGGGCGGCGTTGGCGGCGAAGACGGTGAAGAGGAAGAGGAGGACGCGGAAGACCGGACCGACGCGCGAACGGTCGTCCGGCACGGCGGCCTCGACGGCTTTCAGGGTCTCCTCGCCAATGGCCCCGGCCTTGCGCCAGGAGCGGGCGGCGGCGCGGATGGAGCCGTTGCGGTCGGCCTGGGCGGCGTCCGTTCTCACAGAGGCTCCTTCAACCGGCGCTGGACGAAGATCAGGCCGAAGAGCAGAAGGATGGTCGTGCTGGCGAACCAGAAGCAGCCGAGGATCTCGAACGCGTCCAGCTCGAAGATGAACCGGCTGAGGGCGATGTATCCCGCGAGCACGCCGAAAGCGAAGAGCGGGAACCGGCGGAAACGGTAGGCCACGGCCGCCAGCCCCACGCCGCAGGCCAGGAGCGCCAGGGTATAGAGGGGCCAGGAGCCGCTCTCCCCCAGGCCCGAGGCAAGGCCGCCCAGGACCAGCAGCCAGCCCAGGTACATGGCGACGGGCTCGAAGTGGGCCTTGCGGTCCGTCCGCTTGAGCGCGAGCCCGATCCCCACGAAGAGGACGCCGCAGGCGATGGCGTTCCAGCGCGCCGCGTCCTCCGAGCCGTCGAAGACCTCTTTGCCGACCCCGGCCACGGAAACGTCGCGCCAGGCCGCGAAGGTGGTGAGCGCCAGCGAGAAGACGACCCGCGAGTCAAAGCGGAAGGCCGCGAGCCCTGTCAGCAAGG
>CAXTNS010000934.1:0-475 GCA_964245465.1 uncultured Thermoanaerobaculia bacterium | reverse complement strand
GATCAGCAGATGCCAACTCCAGTTTGGCCCCAGGGGCGTGAACTGGACTTCGATGTAGGCGAGGTCGGCCGCGGCCAGGAGCACGCCCAGGAGAAGGATGTACTCGAACGCGAGGTTGGGGGAAGGGACCTCTTTCCAGGAGAACGGCGGCGAGACCCGGGCCACCCAGAAAAAGGCCCCGGCAGCGGCGAGGCCGATGCCGACGGCGATGGCGGCCGGTCCGATGCGGTCCAGGTTTTCCGTGACGAGGACGCCAACGCCGCCCGTGAGGAGGAGGACGCCCAGGTAGAGGAGCAGCCGGAGCTCGCCGTGGACGGAGACCAGCTCGCGCCGCGCGGCGCGCAGCAGCAAAGGGGCGTTCTCCGGCGGCAGCACACCGGATTCGACCAACCTGGGGATCGCGTTGGCGACGTCGGGATTCAAATGGTGCTCCTGATTCCCCCATCCTATCCCAGCCCCGCATATACTTGTAGAG
>CAXTNS010000933.1:0-2168 GCA_964245465.1 uncultured Thermoanaerobaculia bacterium | reverse complement strand
CCCCCGGGGCGGGCGGGGCAGCAATACGAAGAACCAGGATCCATCGAACCAGCCAGGCCGGGGGAAGCCGGACGAGACCCCCAGGCAGGACCAGAATCGCCGCCAGCCCCCCTCGCCGCAACAGCAGGGGCAGCAGCAGAAACAGGGCGAGCAGGGAGACACCCGCCAGAACGGAAACCAGGGCCAGGACGACCGGCTGCCGCAGTTCCGGAACCAGCCGGAGATGAGCGGCCGGGAGGCGGCCTCGGTGCTCTCCGCCGTCGAGAACCTGGAGCGCCAGCAACGCCGGGATCAGGCGGCCAAACGCGCGCGGCAGCGGGCCGTGAGGGGGAAGGACTGGTGAGGCCCACTCCTCTTTCCTTTGCCGTCCCTGCGGTCCTCATGGTCCTTGCCGTCCTTCCAGGCGCCCGCCCCGCCTTGGCGGACGAGGTGGACGTCCGGGTCACCCTCGAGCCCGAGGTCATCGGCATCGACGAGACGGCGACCTTCAGCATCGAGGTGCACGGCGAGGGCTTCACCAGCCTGCTGTTCCGGCCGAGCTTCGAGCTGGAAAACCTGGAGGTGGTGGGCGGCCCCTCGCAGCATGAGGACCTGCGACTGGGCAACGGCACCCTGTCGCGCACGCTCCGGCTCTCCTGGGAGGTCCGTCCCCTGGGGATCGGCAAGGCCCGGGTGCACGACATCCTGCTGCAGATGAAGGGCAGCAACGTTCAGCTCCAGCCGCGGGAGATCCGGGTGCGGCGCGAGCCGACCCAGCACGCGCAACGGTCGTACGGTTTCGACGAGGAGGAAAACGACCCGTTCCAGCGGTTCTTCGGCCACATCCCCCGGTTGCTGCGCCAGCCCGAGCAGCCGGAGGTCTTCTTGCGCGCCGAGGTTCAGCCGGGCCAGCCGGTCGTGGGCCAGCAGATGGTCTACAGCCTCTATCTCTATACGCGGGAGGACATCGCGGCCCTCTCGACCAGCGGCGTGCCGGCGTTCCGCGGGTTCTGGGTGCAGGACATCCCGATCCCCCAGCAGATCCCCACGGAGATGGTGGAGGTCGACGGCCGGCGCTACGGCCGGGTGCCGCTCCTCCACAAGGCCCTGTTCCCGCTACGGCCGGGCCGCTACAAGGTGGATCCGGCGACCGTGGACCTGACGGTGCAGCGCTACGACCGCGAGTTCTTCTTCGGCTCCCCGGTCGCCCGGCCCGAGGCGCTCCGGCTGCAGACGGAACCTCAGTGGGTCGCCGTCCAGCCGCTGCCTCCCGCCCCGCCCGGCTTCGGGGTCCGCCTGGGCGAGGCGGCCACGCTGACCGTGCGCCTCGCGGGCACGGGCAACCTCCAGGGAGTGCGGGAGCCGGAGATCGAGATGCCGGACGGGGTGACCGTCCAGCCGCCCCAGCAGGAGGGCAAGGAGGAGGTCAAGGACGGCCAGGTGCGGGGCAGCCACACGTGGAAGTACGTGGTGGTGCCCGAGCGCGCGGGCCGGTATACCCTGGAGACGCCGGAGGTCACGTACTTCGACCCCGCCGCGCGGCAGTACCGGGTGGCCACCTCGCCCAACCTCCGGCTGGCGGCGCTCCCCCGGGCCGTGGCGGCGGCCGGAGGTGGGGATCATGAGCCGCATGGAATCCGCTTGGCGGCTACCCCGGCGAGGAGCTTCTCCACTGGATTCGCCAACGCCAACTGGCCGGGCCTGCTGCCGTGGCTCTTCCTCCTCCCCTGGGGCCTCGCCCTGGTGGTAACCCTGGCCCGCCGACGGCCCAGGAATGGCGAACCGCCGGCCCTTCCCCGGCAGGACGGGGTCGAGGAGAAGCTGCGCGCAGCGGAAGCGGAGGAGCGCCCCCGCCAGGCGGCGCTCAGGATCGAGGAGGCCTGGCGCGAGGCCCTGGCCGGGCGCTGGGGCGTCCCCGCGGCCACGCCGCCGTCCCGCTGGCGCGAGGCCTTGGCGCGGAAAGTCCCCGCCGAGGTGCTGGAGGACCTGGGGCGCCTGGTCGAGGATCTCCAGTACCTTCGCCACGCCCCTCAGCTCTCCGCCACCGAGTCTCTGCGGGCCGAGGTGCTCGCCCGCAGCCGACGTCTCTTGCGCCGTATACCATGAGGGCGGCGAGCGGATGGGCCGTCGTCGCCGTCCTCTTCTTCTTCCTTCTCTCAGGGCTGGCCGAGACCACGGCCCCCGCAGAC
>CAXTNS010000932.1:0-2172 GCA_964245465.1 uncultured Thermoanaerobaculia bacterium | reverse complement strand
TGCCCGATGTGCGTCAGGGAGTCGGCCACGGGACCCTGAAACAGACGCTCGACCGGGAAGCCGAGCGGCGCGTCCGAGGCGAGGACGGCGTCCACCCGCCTCAGCCCCTCGAAGAAGCGGGCGGCGTCCTCCTCCCACGTCCGCACGGCCTCGTTCTTCCACACGTGCCGGCCTTCGAGCAGGGCCGACATCCAGTCGTACAGGTCGCCGACGTGGGCCAGGATCTCCCCCGCCGTGCGGCTGCCCTCGCCGACCCGGAAAGAGCTGAAGCCCTCCGGAGCGCCGCGCAAGGTCTTGCCGCCCCGGTAGGCCACCGTGGCGAGCGTATGACGGAAGAATTGGCGCTCGGGGGAAGGCTCCGCGGCCATCTACAGTCCCGCCATTTACAGTCCGGTAACCGCCAGGCCCAGGTTGCCGTAGATGCGGCGGACGTAGTTGCGGGTCTCGCGGTAGGGCGGGATGCCGCCGTAGCGCCAGACGGCGCCTTCGCCGGCGTTGTAGGCGGCGAGCACCTTGGAGAGGTCGTCGGGGAACTGGTCGGCCAGCCAGCTCAGGTAGCGGATGCCGGCCTCGATGTTCTCCTTGGGATCGTGGAGCTTCTCCTTGCGCACCCCGAAGCGCTGGGCCGTGGCGGGCATGAGCTGCATCAGGCCGCGGGCGCCCTTGTAGGAGACCGCCCGGGGATTGCCCGCCGACTCCTGCCGGATCAGGGCGGCCACCACCTGCGGGTTGACCTTGTGCCGGCGCGCGGCCTCGAAGATCAGGGGGCCGTAGGGACCCTCGGGCACCTTTGCCTGGGCCTCCTCGAAGCGGAGAGGCACGGCCGTCGTGTTCACGGCCTCGGCCACGGCCTCCACGGCCGGCGGCGGCTCGGGCGGAGGCGGAGTCCATTCGTCGTCCACCACCCGCTCGACCCGGTCGATGGCCATCGTGATCCTCCCGCCCTCCGGATAGGTCAGCCGGGCGAAGTCCCCCTCGGCCTCGAAGGCCGCCACCTTCATGACGCTGCCGTCCACCAGGACGACCAGCTCGGCACGGGCCGGCGCGAGGACACCGAAGGCGAGAAGGCCGAAGGCCAGGAAGCGAGGGAACGCGCAGGGCTTGGTGCTATGCATCGAGGCGAATGTCTCCACTCCGGTCGTCAGTGGTCCGCTCTATTGTACGGAACGGCCGGCTCAGACGCCTAGCCTTCCCTTGGGGATTGCTCTCAAGGAGCTTCAACCAGACTGGGGGGAGGAGAATTCCGGAGGGCCGCCCCCGGCAGGGAGCGGCCCCGGGACGGCTCTCTATCAGTACGTCTTGCAGGTGCGGGTGTAGCCGGTCGTGCAGTTGCCGAAATCCATCCGGTTGCCGTCTTCCGAGATCCGGGTGGCCTTGCACTGGCCATCGGGCCCGGTGAACTCCACGGTCGTCCAGAGGAGGATCCGCTCGCCAGTCCAGGGATCGATGAAGTACCTGTTCACCGGCTTGGCGAACGCGACCCGCCCGTTGTCCCAGCCGCTCAGATAGGGGACCTGGAACCGCTCGGTGGCCCAGAGGACCCCCGACAGGCTGCCCGATGGATTGACGAAGATCGAGAAGCCGTCCTGGGTGGCCGGTCCGGTGTAGTTCGTGTAATGGCACTGGTAGTAGACGTTGAACCTGGGCTGCATGTACGTCTCAGCGGATGCGGCTCCGGCGACGGCGGCGAACAGCAGCGCGAACAGAACAACTTTCTTCATGAGATCTCTCCTCCTTGCCAATCGGGTGGCGTTGGTTGGTGTCACGTTTGAGCTCGTGCACCTCGTGTTCGCGGCCCGTATAGGGCAAGGAGATTGCCAAGGCCTAAGTTATTGGAAATAAAGAAA
Source organism: uncultured Thermoanaerobaculia bacterium (assembly GCA_964245465.1). Taxonomy (GTDB): domain Bacteria; phylum Acidobacteriota; class Thermoanaerobaculia; order Multivoradales; family UBA5704; genus DATARR01. Next base: position 325 of record CAXTNS010000932.1, on the reverse strand, counting down.
ATCTCTAGAATGGCCCGTCCCGGGCTCGGGACGGGGACCGGCGGAGGCGAGGATTCAGTCCCAGATCTGGGACAGGAGAGTCCGGCCTCCGCTCCTACCCCAGCTCCAGCTCCTTGATCTTCCGGTAGTACGTCGGCCGCGAGACGCCCAGCAGCTCCATGGCGCGGGTGGTGTCCCCCTGGGCGGCGGCCAGGGCGACGGCGAACGCCTCCCGTTCGGCGCGGCGGACGGTCTCGGCGAGCGTCAGAGGCGGGGGGGCGCCCGTTTCGAGGCGGAGGCGGGGCGAGAGGTGCTGGAGACCGAGAGGCTCGCCGGGCTCCAGGAG
>CAXTNS010000931.1:1101-2174 GCA_964245465.1 uncultured Thermoanaerobaculia bacterium | reverse complement strand
GCCTATGGCGGGTACGACCCGCGATCCCGTCGACACCCTGATCACCCGGGACGACAAGTCCTATCTGCTGATCGACACGGCGGGCATAAGGCGGCGCAGCCAGGTCTCGGGCGCGCCGGAGGAGCTGGCGGTGATGATGGCGCGCCGGCAGATCGAGCGCGCTCAAGTGGCCGTGCTGGTAATCGACGCCTCGGCGGGAGTGACCAGCGGCGACCTGGCGATCGCGGGTACGATCTGGGAGCTGGGGCGGGCGGCGGTGGTGGCCATCAACAAGTGGGACCTGCTGGACGAGGAGGCGCGGGAGAAGCTGGAATTCTCGTTCCAGAAGCTGGACGAGCTGATGGCCTCTCCCGGGCGGGTCAACGTGTCGGCGCGCTCGGGCCGGGGAATCGAGAAGCTCTGGGGTCCCATCGACCGGGCGCTCAAGGCTTACCACCTCAAGCTCTCGACCGGCCAGCTCAACCGGCTCTTCGAGGGGTTCGTCAAGAAGGTGGCGCCCCCCTCGATGAGCGGCGCGCACTGGAAGCTCTACTACGTCACCCAGGTCTCGACGGCGCCGCCCACCTTCATGCTGTTCGCCAACCGGCTGCTGCCCAGGAACAGCCACTACCGGCGTTACCTGGAGAATCGCCTGAGGGAGGAGCTGGACCTGCCCGGCGTGCCCGTGCGGCTGGTCGTTCGCCGGCGCACGGAAGGGTCCGACCGCCACGCCGATTCAAAGGACTGATGGACCGGACCGCTGGTAGAATCCCCGCCCTGATTGGAGTCAATAAGGGAGTTTCAACAAGGAGATCCCATGAAGCGGTACGGTTCATTGTTCATCATCCCCCTGCTCGTTGCAGGAGTCACGATCGGCTGCAAAAGCAAGCCCGCCGACGACGAGGCATCCATCAAGGAGAGCCTGGAAGAGAAAGGCACCATCGACGTGATGGACGAGATCTCGAAGGCGCCCGAGTACAAGGGGCCGGCCGACGGCAAGCTCACCGACCAGCAGGTCAAGATGTACATCGAGGTCCGCCAGCGCGAGCAGAAGATCCGCGGGATCAGCGAGCCGGCGCGGGCCAAGCGCGCGA
>CAXTNS010000931.1:0-1091 GCA_964245465.1 uncultured Thermoanaerobaculia bacterium | reverse complement strand
CACAAGCGTCGACGCCCAGGCGCGCGAGGCCCAGCCGATCCGGATCGGGATCATCCAGGGCAACCAGCCGCTCATGGAGAGGGGCAACGCGATCGGCGTCCACCTCCGTCGCACCCAGGAGCTCAAGGCCAAGGGGGACAAAGCGAAGGAGGAGAAGCGGGAAGTCGGCATGTTCGAGGCCATGAAGGCCATCGGCGACCTTGCCGACGTTGCCACCGCCGACCTGCGGGCCGCCCACGAGCTGGGCCACAACCCCAACGAGTACACGTGGATCAAGGAGCGGGTGCTCGAGGCCCAACTGAACCAGATGAGCCAGGCCATGAACCAGACGCTGGTCAAGAGCCAGGGATCGATCGTCAACATGCTGGAGGAGCAGAAGAAGCTCGCCACGGACGACGCCCAGAGGGCCGAGCTCGACAAGCAGATCGCCGAGCTGAAGAACAGCGCCGCGGAAGCCGGCGCCAACAACACGCCGGGCGCTCAGCACAATGCCCAGTTGATCGCGAAGTACAAGGCCGATTTCGACAAGCTCCAGGCCGAGGACACGCGGATCGCCCAGCAGCAGAACAGCAGCGGGCAGAGTGGTGGCCAATAGGGACGAGCGCTGGGCGCGCGGGCTGGTCTGCTCGCGGACGGGCGTGACGGCGCCGCTCGACGAGCCGGCGTTCCTCTCGCCCGCCGGCGCGCCCTGGCTGGTGGACTACGATCTCGATCCCCAAAGGGGACAGGATCTGCTCCGCTCTCTCCCCCGGCGGCCCTGGACGCTCTGGCGCTACCGCGAGCTGCTGCCCCTCTCGAACTTCGACGGCCGGGTGGACCTGGGCGAGGGGGGGAGCCCTCTCGTGCGCCTGCGCCGCTTCGCGCCGGAGGGAATCGAGCTCTGGCTCAAGGACGAGTCGGGCAATCCCACGGGCTCCTTCAAAGCCCGCGGCCTCTCCCTGGCCGTGAACCGTGCCCGCGAGCTGGGGGCTCCCGGCGTGCAGCTCGCGAGCGCGGGCAACGCCGCCCTGGCGCTCACGGCGTACGCGGCGGCTGCGGGCCTGCCGGCGCGGGTGGCCCTGCCCGCGGACACGCCCAGGACCGTCTTCGAG
>CAXTNS010000930.1:1322-2185 GCA_964245465.1 uncultured Thermoanaerobaculia bacterium | reverse complement strand
GGGTTTGGGATGGCTGTTCCAGCAGCCGTGGGATCTGATGTGGAGGCAGGTCGCCTGGTTCTCCTTGCTGGTGCCGGCGGCCCTGGTGCCCGAGTGGGAGGGGCGCTGGAAAGGCTGGATGGCGTGGGTATCGGCGGCGTTGATCGCGGCCACGGTCCCGCAGGTGCCGGACCTCTCGACGCTGGCGGCGCCGCTCGGGCTGGCGGCGCTTTCGATGCGCCGGAGTGGGGCGGTGACGGTGCCGCAGCGGGTATGGACGGGCGCCGTCCTGCTCGGCACGGCTCTCCTGGCCTCCTATCCCTGGCTGCGCGAGGAGCCCCTCGCCGGGGCGATGTCGCTCCTCGGCCGCCCCCCGGATCTCATCCTGGCCACGTGGGTGGGGGTGGTGTTTCTCGGACTTGCCGGGCTTGGCGCTTGGATGGGCCGCGGCTGGGGCGAGAGCCTGCGGGCCACGCGGCTGGCGGAGCTGGCGGGGGCGTGTCTGGTGCTGGCCCTGCTCCTCGGCATGCCCGATCCGGGGCGGGAGCTGCTGGTGCCCGAGACTCCCGTGGTGATCGACGCGGGGCATCCGGTCTGGCAGGCTGGCTTTGCGGATCAGGTGGTGCGGAGCGTGGTGGTGGAGTCGAACCTGTCGAACGGCATCGGGCTGGCCCCAGGGACGCCCGTGGCCGTGGTCCGCCTGCGGGATCTCGCGGGCCGTACGGTGGATTGGACCCTGCGGGCGGGCGAGGACACGGGCGACCTCGGGTTCGCGCCGGTGGAGGGGGAGTACGCGGCGGGGCACGTGCCCGGGTACCGGCCGCGACCGGACCGGCGCCCGTTGGAGATCGTCCAGCCCGACGGGCCCTCGTTCACCCTCGACG
>CAXTNS010000930.1:0-1312 GCA_964245465.1 uncultured Thermoanaerobaculia bacterium | reverse complement strand
GGTCCGCCGCCGGCGACCCCGACGGCGAGTGGGGGACGCTGCCCGTCCCGGCGCGGATCTCGCGGGTGGAGATCGAACTGGCCCCCGTCGCGAAAAAAAACCTGGTGCTGGCCCTGTATCAGTTGGAGGTCCGCAGGTGAAGGAAGGGAGGGCGGGGCTCGGTTCCACGGCGGCGGTTCTGGCAGCTTCTATTGCAGGGGTGGCCCTGCTGTCTTGGCGGTTGCCGCTGGCCGCGGACGATCCCTTTCGCGGGACGCTCGCCCTTCTCCCCCTGATCCTCGGGGGTCTGCGGGAGATCCACCGCTGGGGCGCGCGGCTGGGCGGCCGGGCGCTCTCCTTCCAGGGCACGGCCCTGGAACTGGGGGCGCTCGCGTTCCTGGTGCTGCTGGTGCTGGACCGGTCGCACCTCGGGCTGGGGAACGAGGCGGTGCTTGCCGCAGGCCTGCTGCTGGTGTTGGGTTTCCAGGTGGCGCGGCAGACCCTGGCGCTCCGGCCGCTCCTGGGAGAAAAGCTTCCGGGGCGGCCCTCGGCGCTGTTCTTCTTCCTGCCGCTCGTGGTCTACCTCGCCATCCTTCCCTGGTCGGCCGGGCACCGGCAGCCGGACGGGGACGAGCCCTTCTATCTCCTGGTGACCCACAGCCTGGCCTACGACTTCGACGCCGATCTCACGAACAACTACGCGGCCAGGGACTGGCGCTTCTTCATGGACCGGCCCATCGAGCCCCAGCCGGGCGATCCCGTGGGTCCCGGCGGCGAGCGGTACTCGCGGCACAACGAGATGCTGCCCATGGCGCTGGTGCCGGCCTACCGCGTGGGCGGCAAGCTGGGGGCTCTGGCCACCATGGCGGCGATGACGGCGCTCCTCGCGTGGATGACGCTGCGGCTCGCCCGGCGGTACTTTCCGGAACATCCCGGCGAGGCCCTGGCGGCCTGGTCGCTCGCGGCCTTCACGCCGCCGCTCCTCCTCTATTCGTATCAGGTGTGGGTGGAGGTGCCGGCGGCGCTGCTGGCCACGGCGGCCCTGGACCGCATCCTGAGCCTCGACCGGCAGCAGAGGACCTGGGGATACAAGGAGTGGCTGAGCCTGGGGCTTTCCGTGCTGCTCCTGCCGCTGGTGAAAATGCGCTTCCTCCTGATCGCCGGGCCGCTGCTGGCGCTGGGGTGGTGGCACGCGGGCCGGCGGCGCAAGCCGCTGGTCCTCCTGGCCGGGATGCTGGGGGCCGTCGCGGGCGGCATCCTCCTCTACAACAAGTTTATTTATAGGTAGAAGATCTAGATCTACACGTGGCAGGAGGTCGATCCCCAGCAATAC
>CAXTNS010000929.1:0-2190 GCA_964245465.1 uncultured Thermoanaerobaculia bacterium | reverse complement strand
CAAGACAGTCGCGGAAGGCATCACCCCCCTCGCCAGCCAGCCCGGCGGGCTGGCCCTCGCCTTCAACCGCGCCAGCCTCTTCGATCCGCTGGAGATGAAGGCCCTCCCTTTCAACTCCCCGGGGCCGGACAATGACCTGGCCGAGATCTTCGAGCTCTACGTGCGCCGGGCGATCGACCGAGGGGCCGATGTCTACGCCTTTGGCAGCAAGTGGGGGCCGGAGCCGGGCAAGCCGGACGACTACTTTCAGTTTGAGCCGGGCAATGGCATCCACGACATCCACCTGAACCAGGGGAGCCCGGCACCCCATAAAGGGGACAACGGCGTCTGGCAGGACGGCGCCCTGTTCATCCACTTTCCCGCCGAAGACAAGTGGCTGGCCTTCTTCCTGGCGTTCCAGTCGCAGTTCGCCCAGACGGACGCCCATGGCGATCCAGTCCCCGGCTCGCTGAAGTTCGGCAAGGGTGTCTCCTCTGGCGGCGGGACTCCCCCCGATCTGATCCCGGCGACGACGGGCGTGCGTATCGTCGCGGCCTTGGTCAATCCCGCTGGCGACGACGCGGGCCACGAGACGGTCACACTGCTCAACACGAGGCCGGAGGCGGTCGCCCTCTCAGGCTGGAAAATCGCCAATGGTGCCGGAGCGAAGCTCAGCATCCAGGGGCCTGTCCTCGCGCCCGGTGAGACGGTGCGGATCTCCGTGACGGACCTCCACGTGCCCCTCTCGAACCAGGGTGGCACGATCAGCCTGCTCGACCCGGCCGGGCTGACCGTTCACGGCGTCGCCTACACCAAGCAGGAGGTTTCGGCCCAAGGATGGACGATCGTGTTCTGAGGAATGTCGAGCGGCCGGGGTCAGGGCTTCGCCGCCGTCTCCCCATACACCTGCGTCCGGGGGTAGAACGAGAACCATCCGAACCAGTAAGCGAGGTGGCCGGGGAGACGGGGGAGAGACTTGCCGTCCGGGGTGGTCAGGGCCTCTTCACCGACGCGCCAGGGCTGGCCGTTCTGGTCGTTCAGGAAGACCATGCCCAGGAAGGAGCGCTCGGAGCGGGCGAAGGTGTGGTCCCCCCGCTCATAGGCGCGGACGGTGCGGCCCTGGCCTTCGGCCCCAGGCTCGTAGACGAGCACGACGGGCTTGCCGCCGAGCTCGTCGTTGACGATCCCTTCCTTCTGGAGCCGGTCGAGCGGGTAGGCCTTGGGCGCGTCGTTCACGAGGAGGGCGTAGATCCAGGACTTCTCCGGCAGCACCTGGCTCCGCTGATGGACGGGGAACATCCTCTCCGGGCTCGCGAAGTAGGCACCGTAGGGTTTGCCGGGCGTGTAATCCCGCTGGTGACCCGTCTCCAGGGAGAGCACGCGGGTGTCGGGATTGCTCCTCTGCCAGTTGCCCCAGGAGGCGATCACCATGGGCAGGCGTTCCAGCTTGATGCCGGAGCCCACGAGCGGCCCGTTGACCGGCTCGCCCGTGAGCTGGTTCCAGAGCGTGCCCGTCTGCCGGTCGTACATGAGCTTGTTGCTCTCGTAGAGGAGGCCCGAGGAGCCGAAGGTGAGGGTGCCCCTGGGGGTATCCGTCCGATAGAGGATGCCCGCGCCGCAGAGAGTGCAGTAGGCGAGCGAGACCGGCGTTCCGCCCACGATGTCGTTCGCCATCTCGTGCCAGTCGAGGATGCGCAAGGGATAGGCCCGCGCGTCGCCCTTGATCTCGACGCCGAAGACCGGCTCTTCCGGCGTCAGGTAGGTCGCGGCCTTGGCCCGCACGAGGGGAGAATTCTCCAGGGCCGGAATGCCGTCCACCTTGACCCCGCCCCACTGGATCAGCTCGGGCCGGATCGTGGTGGGACGGCCGCCGTCCAGGAACCGCTTCATGGCCGGATCGGCCTTGCGGGCGTAGAGATCGCCCTTCCAGGTGGCGAAGCCGGGGACGGTGGTCACGTCCGGATGGTTTCCCAGCCACTCGTACCAGCGGGCCCAGTCGCCCCCGATCTGTTCACCGGCGATGGCGTCCATGGCGGCGCCGACCTCCGCCTGAGGGGCCACGTCCGGGAAGCGCAGCAGCTCGAAGAAGGGGGCCAGGTAGCGGCGGTCTTTCGTGGCCGTCGCCTGCCGAAGAACCTCGCGGGTCGCGGCCGCGTCGAAGCTGAGGAGGCTGTGGAGGTCGGCCTCGATCCGAGGGGCCTGTCCAGAGGC
>CAXTNS010000928.1:501-2191 GCA_964245465.1 uncultured Thermoanaerobaculia bacterium | reverse complement strand
GCCAGCCGTCCGCTTGAGGGCCAGGGTTGGGCGGCCTGTCTTTGTTTCTTGAATTGTACCATGGTCTGGACAGGGCTGATCAAAGGGCAACGCCGCTCTGGACCGAGCCGCTGGCAGACCATAGACGGTTTTAGAAATGAGCAACGGTCTTTTCCCTCGTCAGCCTTGCTCGGAGCCCCAAACGTTGTCGGTAACCTTGTGCAGAAAGCCCGCTCCGTAGGAGAACCAGACCCTGGGCGGCGTTCAACCTGACGATACGGGAAACGGACGGTATGGAACGGAAAAGGCCGGCCTCGGCGTTTCCTATCCTGCACCGTCCCACCGAGGGCACCACCGCCAGAAGGTGAAGCCCCGCACCGTGAGAGCTCGAAGGCAAGATCGTCTCGGGCAACCTCTCGGAGAAAGACCGCTGGCAGGGCAAGAGGCTCCACGTGTGGGAGGAACCTTCGGACGCGGGAAACAAAGCTCTGAAGGACGAACGCCGAGCTACCACCAGAAGTGATCGAAGAGACTGCTCGCAGGCTACAAACGATTCTTGAAGGGAGTCGCTGGGCGAAGAGACACAAACCTTTGAACCACCCCAGACTTTTACTACCGGACTTTCAAGGCACCAGCGTCTCGATTCAGCACAACAGAACCAGGACGCCCAACTCGGATTCAACGTTTCCCATCCACCCGCTCGCAGAGCCAACACGTTGGGACATGATCCAATCGAGGGCAGCAGGTGAATATTGGCATGATTCGATGTGGTTGCGCCTCTGTAACTTACAGTCATGCTACGCCGCTGCATCAGATTCGTCAACTCTGGAATAGGACGTGTAAGCCATCTTCAGGCACGAGGAGAGAATGCTTATCGCTCCCGGGCTGCCGGTAAGGAGGACTCTCTGAGCATTGAAAAGAGGCGTAAGCTCCCTGTTGAAAAAGACTTGGCTTTGAGGCCGCGAATCCGGTCGGGACGCTTACATGTTGGCAGGTGGACGTGTATGCGCCCTGTCATCCTGGCACAGGGTGCTGGAGGGTGTCCTCTTCTATCTCTGACCGGGGCTGGAGCGGATGGCCGAGAGCCAGGCCGGCAGAGATGCCGGCGCTCCCAGGGGCGCTAGGCCAACGGGTCCATCCTGCCGGGCTGCAACCCCTGCCCAAGATGCGCCATACTCTCCCGCAGACGACGTCCTTGCATCCCAAAGGGAGCCGATATGAAGAGCGCGATCCTCGTCTCAGCCTTCCTCCTCCAGGCCATGGCTGTCGTGGCGGAAGAGCCGCCGCGGCGGACCGTCGAGGGCCAGGTGCTCCGGTCCGACCGCCTGCCCTCTCTCTGCGTGCAGGTGGACGAGAAACTGCACTTCGTGGGCAGGCATACGTTCACGATCGACAAGCTGGCGGCGGGAAACCGGTACGTGTTCGCGGAGATTTCGCAGGGGACGGTCCAGCGCCTGTTCCTGGCCCAGTTCGAATCGTTTCTGCCGGGCACGGACGAGATCTACCGGTACAACCTCGACTCGGGCGTGGAGATCGGCGGCCTGAAGTGGAAACCCATGACGTTCGCGTTCAGCAACCGGCAGGCGGCCCAGGAGAAGCCGAAGGGCGAGGCGGCTTTGACCGCGTGGTTCCTCGAAGGCAAAGGGCTCAAGGTGCCGGACGAGTGGCTGGTGGCCCGCTACGTGACCGTGGGCGACGAGACACGCAAGAG
>CAXTNS010000928.1:0-491 GCA_964245465.1 uncultured Thermoanaerobaculia bacterium | reverse complement strand
CCGAGCTCATCCTCTTCTACATGGAGCCGCTCTCCGGGTTCGGCGCCCGCCTCGCGGACCTGCGGGACGGCGAGCCCGGAAAGGAGATGGCGGAAACGATCACCCGCCGGGCTCGCGAGGTCTTCGCGGCCGTGCCGTGCCCCGGCGGCCAGGGAGAATCGTCCCACTGACGTTTCTCGCCTCCACGGAGAGGAGCGGCGGCCGGCCAGTGGCGCTACGTCATGGATTGAGCTGGAATCCGATCGGCGGATCCGTAATCCTCACGATGAAAGACGTGTTCGCGCAACTGTTCCGGACATCGACATAGAGTGTGTGTGGCTGGCCGTTCCTGTACTCCTGCGGGATGGTGAAGCTGAAGCCACGGGGGCCATGGGGCGGTCCCGTGTAGCCCAGGTCGGGGCGCGGAATGGTCGCGTCGGTGGCCCCGGCGAACAGCCCGGTCTGCCCGGCCCGGGTCGGCCCGATGAACAGCATCCCGAACGGCCGCAGCG
>CAXTNS010000927.1:0-2198 GCA_964245465.1 uncultured Thermoanaerobaculia bacterium | reverse complement strand
GCCACCGCAAGGCCATCGCGAGCACCCTGGAGATGATCGAGCGCGCCCGGACCGCCGAGGCCAGCGGCGAGACCATCCTCCCCAAGACCGACTGCACCATCAACTTCATCTACGACGCGGTCGCCACCTACAAGACCGACGTCCAGGGCACCCGGTCGGAAGCGGCCGCCAGCTTCAGCTCCACTCCGGGCTGCAACTTCAGCGGTGAGGTCTACGCCTACGCCTTCGCAAAGACCACGGTGGGCGGCGCCCCCACGACCTCTACGGTGACCGACGGCCCCAGGTCCGGCGCCAACGTCACCGCCGACGCGGACGCCAACCGCAACGGCGGATCCTCCTGCGAGTCGTACGCTTTCGCGAGCGTCACGAGCAACGATCTGAACCCATCCTCCTACAGCAAATCCCAATCGAACGAGCTCTGCCCGCTGCCGCTCCAGATCTCGGTGACCTCGTCCCACCCCTCCTCCATGGAGCTGTCGACGTACCAGTGCGCCTTCCTCTCCTGGACCGTCAACATCTCCGGTGGGCTCCCCCCTTATACCGTCGCGATCTACCGGAACGGCGTGTTCCAAACAAACGGCACGACCTACTCCGAGACTTATTGCCTCGAGGGCGGAATTCAGCAGTCCTCGGACACGATCCTGATCCGGGCCGAGGTCACGGACAGCGGTGGCCAGTTCCAAATGGAATACCATGTGACCGGGATCAACTGCGACGAACGGCATCCCTGCTCTATACCTATCGACGGGTAGCAGACTGAGGGGCCAATGTACCACTGACGTCTCCCAACCCATTCGGGTTGGGCAATTTCCCGCCTTGGAGGATCTCGCCATGTCGAAGAGTTCCCTGCTCCCGGTCCTTCTCCTCTTCTGTCTCTGTCTCTTCAGCGTCGCCTCCCCAACCCTGGCCCAGGCCGGCCGGGAGTCCGGCGGTGATCCGATCGCGAAACTGCAAAGGGCCGGGTGGAAAATCGTCCAGGACGGCGTCCTCGAGCGTCAGTCGAGACCTGGCGAGATCGAGACCTTCGTCTTCGGCGCCGAGGGCTTCACCTGGAAGCTCCGAGACCTGAGGAACCAGCTTCGATTTTTACGAAAGGAATTCGAGGCCAACCCGACACCTGAATTGCGGCGGGCCCTCGCGAGCCACCGCAAGGCCATCGCGAGCACCCTGGAGATGATCGAGCGCGCCCGGACCGCTGAAGCCAGCGGCGAGACTCTCCTCCCCAAGGACTGCACCGTCAGCTTCGCCTACGACGCGGTAGCTACCTACAAGACCGACCGCCGGGGCACCCGGGCGGAAGCGAGCGCCAGCTTCCACTCCACTCCAGGCTGCAGCTTCAGCGGCGAGGTCTATGCGTACGCCTTCGCCAAGACCACGGTGGGCGGAGCCCCCACGACCGCCACGGTGACCGACGGCCCCAGGACCGGCGCCAACGTCACCGCCGACGCGGACGCCAACCGCAACGGCGGCACCCCCTGCGAGTCGTACGCTTACGCGAGCGTCACGAGCAGCAACCTGAATCCATCCTCCTACAGCAAATCCCGATCGAACGAGCTCTGCCCGGTTCCATAGCCCTACTCCCTCGTCCACTCCCCCTTCTGCACCACGGGGAGCTGCAGCGCTCGCTCGCGGTCGAGGTCGAGCGAGCCCACGTGCAGGGCCAAGGGGGATTGGACCCACTTGTAGATCGAACGGGTGAAGAGGACGGCGAAGCGCTCCGCCCAGCCGTCCAGCCGCGCCGGATCGGTCTCCGGGAACATCGCCCGCAGAGCCTGGCCCACTTCGGACGGCGAGAGCTTCTCCCCGGCGTAGAGCCAGAGGCAGGCGTCCAGCACGGAAAACGGCATCAATTCCCCCTCCGCCGTCTGCTCCGCCGCCAGCTCCGGCCCCGGCTCCGTCTCCAGCGTCCGGCGGACGCCTTCGAAACCGAACCGCTCCAGGAAGCGCTCCAGCAGGGCCACCACCACCGTCTTCGGCACGTTGGCGATCACCGACAACGCCCCTTCGAGATCGCCGCCGATCGTGGTGTACCCCACGGCCTTCTCGCTCATGTCCCCCGTCTGGAGGAAGAGCGCCCCCGAGCTGTTCGCCCAGTTCCACATGCGGCCCGCACGGAGGCGCGCTTGCACGTTCTGCCGCGTGATCTCCGTGGGCTCGCCGCCCCCGCACCCACATCCCGACGTCGTCGGGTTGTCCGG
>CAXTNS010000926.1:0-2200 GCA_964245465.1 uncultured Thermoanaerobaculia bacterium | reverse complement strand
GTTTCATGGTGGTGGTTACCTCGGAGAGGAAGAACAGCGAGACATTGAGAGAAAATCCGGACGGCCTTGCCGTTTCGACCTCACCCCAATCCCCCTCCTGAAGGAAAAGGGCTCGAAGAGCCAAGACAACGTCCGCCAGGACACAGAAACGCTATGGGATGTGCCCGGTAGGCTGCAAGCCTTTTCGGAGCCGGCGGCGAGCCCGTGAGGCTCTGCCGGCCGTGTGACACGTCAGCTCGCCAGCCCGGCATGTCACTGACATGTCAGAACGCCGTGCAAGCCGCACCGGGAGCAGGATTCCCGTCCGTGTTGATGCTTTCGTCTCCGGTGGCCAGCCCTGGCATTGCCTTTGCCTTGGGGCAAGGCATCACGGATTCGCAGGAAAGGAGAAAGGCGGAATGTTCACTCGGCGATTGGTATCCGAAGCCCTTGCGGCTGACAGCGGAAACGTCAAAAGGAACCGGTTCAAGGCGGGCCTCGCGGCTGGGGCTCTCTTCGTCTGCGCGCTGATCCCCTCGATGGCCTGGGGCCAATCGGGCTGGGTGCGCAAATACACGGAAACGGGAACGCCCTGCTCGGGCTCGTACTGCCAATTCTGGGAAGACTTCGACCGCAACGGCTTCACGGCGCGGATCGCCGCGGCCGGCGGTACTCTGTATCAACTGCACGGCAACGGTGCCATTTATAAGGCTCCCACCCTGTCCTGCACCAATTTCTGTCCAGGCTGGGCGTTTCTAGGCTACAACCCCGCCACGAAAGCCATCTACGCCGGTGGCAATTCTTTGTACCAACTGAGAACGGACGGATCCATCTGGCGCTTCAAATCGGGCACCGAGTGGGAAATGCTGGACAACAATCCGGCGACGCTGACCCTTGCTGCCGGCGGTGACAAGCTCTATCAACTGCACAATACGGGGGAAGTCTTTCTCTTCAAGGGCTCGCCGTGCACCGGCACCTACTGCCCTAGCTGGGAGATGTTGTATCCTGACTCGAGGACAGGGGGGACGGTGGCGATCGCTGCCAGCACCAGCGGCGAGCTGTACCGGTTGCTGAACGATGGCTCTATCTGGCGCTACGGACTCTTCACTTGCCTCGACCTCGGTGTTTGTTGGACGGACTGGGAGAGGTTGGACAACAATTCCTCGACCGTGGCGATTGCTGCCGGAGGCGCCGGCAAGCTATACCAGCTACGGAGCAACGGCTCGATCTTGCGCTACAAAACCGTTGCTTGCGATTGTTCCGGGTGGACATGCCCGGAAAGCTGTCCTGGCTGGGAGCTCCTGGACAACAATCCGGCCACCAAGAGAATCGTGGCCACGGCCGACAAGCTCTACCAGTTGCATCAACAAGGGGCGCTCTTCCGGTATACCAACATACCGTGCGACAGCAATGGTTGTCCCGGCTGGGAGCTGTTGATGCACGACGGCGTCGGCTGGGTCGCCGCGGACGGCGACCATGTCTATGAGCTCAACCAGCCGGTCGTCCCCTCGGCCCGGCAGCGCGGGTGCGATGAATGCAGATAGACACCTCCGTCCCGGGATTTCACGCCGCGGGCAGGATCTCGACGGCCGGCTCGCCCTGGTCCAGGGCGCGGTTCATCCCCTGGACGATGGCGTAGACCTCGGGGCGGGTGAGCTTGGAGCCCGGGCCGGCCTGCTCGACGCGGTCGAGGGTGGCGTGGGCGAGCCGGACGGGCAGGGCGTTGAAGGCCACGAGGCCGCGCTCGGCGCCGGCGCTCTGGAGGGTGAGCACGTACTCGCTCGCGGCCTGGAGGTCGCGCCGGGCGCGGGTCATGACCTCGGCGCGCTCGACGCCGTCGGGGAGGTAGCGCCGGCCCTCGGTGGCGTCGGAGGCGGAGTCCTTGAGGATGTTGACGAGCTGGAGCCCTTCGCCGAAGACGCGCGAGCGCACGCGCAGGTCCGGGGCGGCGGGGGCGAGTTGGGGACGGCCGAGCAGGAAGAGCTCGGTCAGCAGCTCGCCCACGATGCCCGCCACGACGTAGCAATAAGCCTGAAGCTCGGCGAGGTCGCGCAGGCGCAGCTCGCCGCCGTCATCGGTTCGGGCCACGAACCCGGCCATACCCTGGGCCGTGCGCACGGTGTGCTCGCGGATCAGGGCTACGGCTTCCGGGGAGAGGGCGAAGAAGGAGTCGAGGACGGAAGGGAGCTCGGCCAGCAGGTCCTGATAGCCGGGTTGCTCG
>CAXTNS010000925.1:0-2200 GCA_964245465.1 uncultured Thermoanaerobaculia bacterium | reverse complement strand
TACTACGTCCGTGTCTACCTGGACGCCGGCTTTGGTGCGCCTGCTCTGGACGAGGAGACATTGCGGATCGAGATCGCCGAATGAAGCTGCATCCTTCCAGCCAAAAGTCAAAAAGGGGCGACCCGGGGTTTTCGGGCCGGAGGTCGGTCAGCTCCGGCCCCCGGGCCGCCCGTGACGAGGAGGCCGGCGCCTAACCGGTCTCTGGACTGGAACGCGAAGAAGGGCGGGAAAACGGACCATCCCAATCGGGCCGATAGACAAATAGCGGCGTTTCTTTTGGTAGAATCGCCTCATCTCATGGCAGATCTACCACCGGACATAACGAAGCTTCTCCAGGGCTGGAGCCAGGGTGACTCCTCGGCCATGGAAGAGCTGATCCCTCTCGTGTTCCGGGACTTGAGAGAGATCGCCGGCCGACTCTTCCGCCGGGAGAGCGGCGGGCACACGCTCCAACCAACGGCCCTGGTCAACGAGGCCGTCATCCGCCTCATGGACCAGCGGAAGATTCAATGGACGAACCGGGAGCAGTTCTTCGGGATCGCGGCTCTGCTGATGCGCCGCATCCTGGTGGACTACGCCAAGGGACGGCAGGCGGCGAAGCGGGGGAGTGGCGTCGTCAATTTACCCCTGAATGAAGCCCTCGGCGTGGCGGCCCCTCAGGAGAGTGTCAATGTGGTCGCTCTCGATGAAGCTCTTTCCATGCTGGCGAAGATCGACGAGCGCCAGAGCCGCATTGTCGAAATGCACTATTTCACGGGCCTCAAATACGAGGAGATCGCGGAGATTCAGGGGATCTCCGTAACCACCGTCAAGCGGGAGATGAAGACGGCTAAACTCTGGCTGTTCCGTGAGCTGAAACAATCCTAGAGCCGTTCTGCCGCCGTCTCTCGCGTTTCAGGAAGACGGATGATACGAATTGGGAGCCCGGACGGCTCTGGGGGAAGAGTGACACCAGATCGATGGCAACAGGTCAAGGCCGTTCTGAACGACGCCTTGGAATGGAAGGGAGCCGAAAGGGAGGCCTTCCTCGCTGACGCCTGCCAAGGAGACGACGAGCTGCGGCAGGAAGTGGAATCCCTCCTCGCCTCCGAGGATGAAATCGACGACTTCATCGAGACCCCCATCTTCCGGATCCATCCGGAAGACGCGGAGTCTTTTACCGTGGGAGAGCGCCTCGGCGCCTATAAGGTCGTACGCGAAATCGGCCGGGGGGGCATGGGCTCCGTCTATCTTGCGGAGCGAGCCGACGAGGAATTCGAGCAAAGGGTGGCCCTCAAGCTCGTCCGGCGTGGCATGGACACGGACGAGATCCTGCGCCGCTTCCGCTCCGAGCGCCAGATCCTCGCCCATCTCGACCACCCGAACATCGCCAAGCTGTTCGACGGCGGCACCACCGAGGACGGCCGGCCCTACTTCGTCATGGAATATGTCGAAGGCCCGCCCATCGACGAGTATTGCGACGACAAGAAGCTGACGACCCGCGAGCGGCTGGAGCTGTTCCGCAGCGTTTGCTCCGCCGTCCATTTCGCGCATCAGAACCTGATCGTTCACCGCGATCTGAAACCCGGCAACATCCTGGTGACGGATGGCGGAATTCCGAAGCTGCTCGACTTCGGCATCGCCAAGCTCCTTGGTCCTGATCAGGAGCAATTGGCGTTTACCCGGGCCGACGTGCGCCCTATGACCCCCGAGTACGCCAGCCCCGAGCAGGTCCGGGGAGAGGCGATCACCACGGCTAGCGACGTCTACTCCCTGGGCGTCCTCCTCTATGTTCTCCTGACTGGGCACTCACCCTACCGCCCGGCTCGCCGAGATCCACAGAGCCTCGCCAAGGCCATCTGCGAAACCGATCCCGTTCGGCCCAGCAGCATCATCGGGAAGACAGGGGAACGAAGGCGATCCGATGGCTCCGTGGCCGAGCTGACGCCGGAATCGGTCAGCCAAGTCCGCGATGGCGAGGAGCGTCTCCTGTGCCGCCATCTCTCGGGCGACCTGGACAACATCGTCCTCCTGGCGATGCAGAAGGACCCGCAGCGGCGCTACGCCTCCGTGGATCAACTTTCCAACGACATCACCCGCCATCTCCAGGGCCTGCCGGTCATCGCCCGCAAGGACACCCTGCGCTACCGGGTCGGGAAGTTCGTGGGGCGGCATAAAGTCGGGGTTACCCTCGCTGCCGTCTTCCTCTTGCTGATTATGG
>CAXTNS010000924.1:412-2211 GCA_964245465.1 uncultured Thermoanaerobaculia bacterium | reverse complement strand
GTGCCGGGCTTCGGAGGGAATGGAGGGCGGATCGAGGCGGCGGTGGCGCCCCGGAGCTTCCGCGTCTTTGCCAAAGCGCCCTGACGGCAACGCACCAACCGGAGAGGGAGAACGAAACTATGGCAGAGGTGACGCTCAAGGGGATCAAGAAGGCCTACGGTCCGATCACGGTCATCCCCGACCTGGACCTGGACATCCAGGACCACGAGTTCATGGTGCTGGTCGGTCCCTCGGGCTGCGGCAAATCGACCGCCCTGCGGATGATCGCCGGCCTGGAGGACATCACCGGCGGCACCATCGAGATCGGCGGCCGGGCGGTCAACGACGTGCCGCCCAAGGACCGCGACATCGCCATGGTGTTCCAGAGCTACGCGCTCTACCCCCACATGACGGTGCGGGAGAACCTGGAGTTCGCCCTCAAGATCCGCAAGACCCCGAAAGAAGAGATGAACCGCCGGGTGTCTGAAGCGGCCCAGATCCTGGCCATCACGGAGTACCTGGACCGCAAGCCCAAGCAGCTCTCCGGCGGCCAGCGGCAGCGGGTCGCGCTGGGCCGCGCCATCGTGCGCAAGCCCGCCGTCTTCCTGTTCGACGAGCCGCTCTCGAACCTCGACGCCAAGCTGCGGGTGCAGATGCGGGCGGAGATCTCCAAGCTCCAGAAGGACCTGGAGACGACCACCGTCTACGTCACCCACGACCAGATCGAGGCCATGACCATGGGCGACCGCATCGCCGTCATGAGCAAGGGCGAGCTCCAGCAGGTGGGCACTCCGCTGGAGGTCTATGAGAAGCCGTCCAGCCTGTTCGTGGCCAGCTTCATCGGCACGCCGCCCATGAACTTCATCCCGGCCACGCTGGCCGACGGCGGCACCACGGTCGTGGCCTCCGGGTTCAGGGTGCCGGTGCCGCAGGCGTTCCGCGCGGCGGCGGCCGGGCGAGATGGATCGAAGGTGGTGCTTGGCATCCGGCCGGAGAACATCCGCGAGGCGGTTCGGGAGGGGGGCGGCGGCACCGTTCCCGTCACGGCCAAGGTGGAGTTCGTCGAGCCCCTGGGACACGAGGTTATCGTGCACGGCCGCGTGGGGGACGACCTGGTCGTGGCCAAGGTCGATCCCCACCGCGCTCCCAAGATGGGCTCGACGGTGGAGCTGGTGGTAGAGGTGGAGGCCGTCCACCTGTTCGACGCCGCCACCGAGAAAAGGCTTTAGGGAATAGGAGAGACTTCCATGAGATCCAACATCCTCCGCGGCATCCTCTGCGTGCTCTCTCTCGTGGTCCTGCCCGCTCTGGCGGCGGCCCAGAAGGAGATCGTGATCTGGCACGGCTACCGGGGCGGCGAGAAGGCCGCGTTCGAAAAGGTGGTCGAGAATTTCAACAAGGCCAACGCGGGCAAGATCAAGGCGAGCACCCTGGCGGTACCCTACGACGCCTTCGCTGACAAGATCACGGCCGCCGTACCGCGCGGCAAGGGGGCGGACGTCTTCATCTTCGCCCAGGACCGCCTGGGCGGCTGGATCGTGGCGGACAACACGGTGGAGCCCCTGGACTTCTTCCTCGACGACAAGATCAAGGGGCGCTATCTCAAGGCCACTCTGGACGCCATGACCTACCAGGGCAACGTCTACGGCCTGCCGCTCAACTTCAAGGTCGTCACCATGATCTACAACAAGAAGCTGGTCGCCAACCCGCCGAAGACCACGGCGGAGCTGGTGGCTCAGGCCAAGAAGAACACCGGCGGCGGCAAGTTCGGGCTCGCCTACTGGTACTCCGACTTCTACTACCACGCGGCGCTGATGAAC
>CAXTNS010000924.1:0-402 GCA_964245465.1 uncultured Thermoanaerobaculia bacterium | reverse complement strand
GTCGAGCGTGCGCGAGAGAAACGGGTCGATCATCTTCGGCGGCGGCGTGTTCGGCTCCAACCGTAAGCCGACGATCAATTCGCCGGCCAACGTCAAGTCGCTGGACTATCTGGTGAGCTGGAAGAAGCAGGGCTTTCTGCCCGGCGAGCCTTCGACGGCTCTGATCACGTCGCTGTTCAACCAGGGCAAGGCGCCCATCGTCTTCTCCGGACCCTGGTTCCTGGGCGAGGTTTCCAAGGACGTGGACTACGGGCTCGCGCCGCTGCCCACGATCAGCGAGGCCGGCAACAAGCCGATGCGGCCGTGGATCACGGTCGAAGGGGTCTACGTTGCCAAGCCGTCGAAGAACAAGCAGGAGGCCTTCGAATTCGTCAAGTACCTGACAGACGTGCCGGCCGGCAA
>CAXTNS010000923.1:1977-2213 GCA_964245465.1 uncultured Thermoanaerobaculia bacterium | reverse complement strand
AACCCTCCTGTCCTGGGGCGGGTTCAAAGAAGACCGACGATTGCGCCGGCCGGTCATCCACGAAGACCACCGGGACGACATAGCGGAACGGGATCGGCTTGCCGTCCAGGGTCGCCGGGCGGAAGCTCCAGCCGCTCAGGGCTTCGAAAACCTTGTACATCAGGCTGGGGTATTCATATCCGTCGACCAGGATGGGCTGCGTGACGGTGCCGTCCTTCTCAATGGTGACCTGAACG
>CAXTNS010000923.1:0-1872 GCA_964245465.1 uncultured Thermoanaerobaculia bacterium | reverse complement strand
TTCCGGAAAGATTGGGTCGAGGACGTCGACTTCGGGGTGCTGCTCCGCGGCGGGCTTGATCCGGTGCTTCGCCAGGAACGCCCCCGCCGCGCCGTAGGGCGCGAGATCCGCGGAGATCCACCGGGAATCGAGGTTCTGCGCCGCGTACCAGTACCAGCGCGCCGCCTGCTGGTTTCCCTGCGCCGCCTCGCAGAGCGCCAGGTAGGCCCCTATGCGGCCCAGGCCGATGGCTTCGGCGAGATAGCCTTGACCGATCCGGGCGCCGTCGAGCTGGTCCGCGTAGGCCCGCATGTACCCCATCGTGCCGCCGCTCCGGTTCACCATGTCGTCCGCCAGGGCGCGGGCCTTCGGGGCGGCGGTGTCCCACTGGCCGCCCCGCATCTGCTGGTCGAGGTCCTCGAGCTGCTTCGTCCACTGGTCCCACAGGGCCTTCTCCTGGCCGGCGACGGGCGGCGCGAGCAGGAAAAGAGTCAGCCAGCAAGCGGCCATCGCGCTCCAGAACGGTGCCGTCTTCATCTCTCGTCTCCTCTTTCTGCTTCCGGGCATGGCTCGGACCTGACGCTTGACCGACAAGCTACGCAAGGTGGGAGCGGTTGTCTTCTCCGGAATTGCTCGCGCAAGCCGGGAGAAGACAGGAGGGCGGCGGAACGTCCAGAGTAAGGCGGGATCTCTTGAGCCCTCGGGAGGAAATCGCACGTGCGCAGCCGGACCCTTCTCTTCGGCATCGCCGCCGCCGCCCTGCTCCAGATCGCGGCGCTGCCCAGCCCGCCCTGGCGCAGCCTCCGGCCCGGCACCATCGCCACCGTGCTCGGCGGCCAGGCGCTGCCGTCCAGCCTGGCGCCGGACGCCCTGGCCCTCTATAGCGTCACCGGTCTCGAGACCGACCTGACGGACGGCTCGGTGTACATGATCGACAAGGCCCGCAGCACGATCTTCCGGATCGAGCCCGGGGGCGCCTCGGCGACCCTCTGGGCCGGGGCGCCGGGCGCGGGCTTCAACGGCGACGACCGGCCGGCGCTCGAGACCGCCTTCCACATGCCCTCGGACCTGGCGCTCGAGCCGAGGACCGGCGAGCTCTTCGTGGCGGACACGCTGAACCACCGGGTCCGCGCCATCTCGCCCGACCGCCAGCGGGTCCGGACGGTGGCCGGCCTGGGCGTCCGCGGCACCCCGCCCGAGCGGCTGCCCACCGAGGCGCCGGACGGCCTCACGAGCCGCTTCAGCGGGGATGGGGGCCCGGCCGTCGAGGCCGAGCTGAGCTTCCCGTCCGGCGTGGCGGTCGACGGCCTCGGCCTGCTCTTCATCGCCGACTCGGGCAACCACCGGATCCGGATGGTCAACCGCGGCACCTCGCCGGTGATCGTCTGTACGGTGGAGGTGCTCCCCGGGCAGATCGTCACCGTCGCGGGAACGGGGACGCCGGGCTTCTCGGGCGACGGCGGTCCGGCCACCCGCGCCAGCCTGTCGTTCCCCACCGAGCTGGACCTGGACGCGGCGGGCAACCTCTACGTCCTCGACGCCCACAACCACCGCGTCCGCAAGATCGACCGCCAGACGGGACGGATCCGCACCCTGGCCGCCGCGCTCCCCAAGGACGCGGACGGTGCCGGCGGCGCGGCCTCCTCCACCACTCCTTCCATCACCGGGATCGGAGTCACCATCACCCAGGAGCTGATCTACGCCAACCGCCGGGACCGCTCGCTCCACCGGGTGGACCGGGGCGGCGTGGACCAGCCGCTCTTCACCGCCTTCGACCCGGACGCCGGCCTGGGCAGCGTGGCCGTCGGCCCCCGCGACGAGGTCTACGTCGCCGACGAAGCCCACAACCGGGTGTTGAAGATCGAAGGGGGGCAGGCGCGGCCGGTTACTGGG
>CAXTNS010000922.1:0-2214 GCA_964245465.1 uncultured Thermoanaerobaculia bacterium | reverse complement strand
GGTTCACTCCGGTCGGCGGCGGCGGGGGCGTCGCCTCCTCGGGCGTCACCTCGCCCTCCTCGGTCTCGCCCGGGCGCAGGCCGCGGGGCAGCCGCTGCAGACGGCGGCGGATGGCGTCCTGGATCTCTTCGGGCGTGCCCTCGCCGGCATCGAACGGCCCTTCGACGTCGGACTCGACGCGCGGGCTGCCGCCGCGGAAGGTGATGTTGGCCTCGGTGCCCACCCAGATGGGCTCCAGGTCCTCCTGCGTGATCTCGGCGTTGCGGATGATGTGGGGCGTGAGCGTCAGGATGACGTCCGTCCGCTGCGCGTCCGTGCGCTTCTTGGAGAACAGCCGGCCCAGCACGGGGATCTCGGACAGGCCCGGGAACCCCTGGTCGCTGTTGCTCTCGTCGGTGCGGATCAGGCCGGCCAGGAAGTTGGTCTCGCCGTCCTGGAGGCGGATCACCGAGTCGATCGTGCGGGTGCCGATGATCGGCTGGTCCCCCGAGGGAGACGAAACGGAGCCGTTGACGTTCGACACCTCGACCTTGATCTTGAGCGTCACCTCCTGGTTGTGGTGGACGCGCGGCTCGAGGTCGATGCGGATACCGACGTCCTGGTACTGGAAGGAGGTGATGGGGATGATGCCGCCCGTGGAGCCGGCGTTCTGGGTGTTGAACGTGGTGAGCGGGATGGGCCGGCGATCGCCGATGACCAGGCTCGCCTTCTCGCCCTCGGTGATGCGGAGCTGGGGCTTGGCCAGGAGCTGGGCGTCGGTATTGGTCTTGATGAACGTGTAGATGAAGTTCGGGATGTTCAGCAGCCAGTTGCTCTGGTTGATGAACTCGAGGTCCGAGAGGCGCACGCCGCTGGGGGTGGTGGTGCCGCCCGAGCCCGCCGAGCCGCCGGTGGAGGCTTGGCCGAAGTCGAGCGACTGGGTGACGGCGTAGCTGGAGAGATTGACGCCCAGGTCGCGCAAGCGGCCGGTGTTGATCTGGAGCAGCTCGACGTCGACGACCACCTCGGCCTTGGACTTGTCGTTGGCTTCGATGATGCGCTCGGCCACCTTCACCTTGTCGGCCGTGTCGCGCAGGATGATGGCGTTCAATTGCTCGTTGGTGGCGATCTTCCGCGCGTCGATGAGGCTGCGCAGGATCGTCAGCATGTCCTTGACCTCGGAGTTCGAGAGGAAGAAGGTCTGGATGACGAGGTCTTCGTAGGTGCGGCGGTTCTGCGGCGTGTCCTGGGCGATGATGATCGAGTGCTCGTCCATCACCTTGTAGAAGTGGCCGGCCGCGCGCATCAGCGTCTCGAGCGCCGCCTGGGCGGTGACCTCCTTCAGGTCGATGGCGATCTCCTGGTCGCGCAGGTTGGGATCGAACAGGACGTTGATGCCGAACGCCTTGCCCAGAGCGCGGTAGATCGAGAAGATCGACACCGGCTGGGGGAACTCCAGCGAGATCGGCTGGTTCGACCGCGGGTTCAAGACCGGCGGCTGGGGACGGCTGCCGCGGGTCTTCGCCTTCATCTGGTCGATCGTCTCGTAGCCGCGGGTCCCCTTCTGGGCGACGTAGGCGCGGTGGACGTGCTCGAGCTGGGCCTTGGCGTACTGATTGGTCGGGTCGAGCTGGACGGCCTGCTGGTACTCGACGAGCGCGCGCTCGACGACGCCGGCCTTCTCGAACTCCTGGCCCTTCTCGAAATGGAATTGGGACGCCTTGATCTTGGCGCGCAGCAGGGCCGCCTTGTAGCTGATGTTGGCGGAGTCCTCCTCCACGGCCTTCATGTAGGCGAGCACGGCGTCGTCCCACTTCTCGCGCTGGGAGGCGATCTCGCCCTGCCGGTAGCTGGAATAGCTGGTGCAACCGGCCAAGGACCCGAACAAGCCGCCGAGCAGGCCGAGGACCAGCACGGGGATTGTGTTCCGGACGATGAAATCACGCATCTTCAAGGTTTCCCTTCCGACTTAGCGGCTTCGGACGCCCACTCGCTTGGCGGGCCAGTCGGGAAAGCCCACGAAGCGGATATCCACGGACTCGTAGCCGATGTGGGCCACGATGAACTTGTTGTCGATGACGCCCCCCTCTAGGACCGGGATCTCCGCCTTGCCGTCGGTGAACAGGGCGATCTTCCTGTTCGGGGGGCCGAAGTAGCCCAGATACTCCAGAGTGAACTCGGCCGGCCTGGGCTTGGCGGCCTCGATGGCGGCCAGCCGGGCGGCCTCCTCGGCGC
>CAXTNS010000921.1:0-2225 GCA_964245465.1 uncultured Thermoanaerobaculia bacterium | reverse complement strand
CCATACCCGCGGTGGTCTTCTCCGTTCCGCCTTGCCGCCAAGGGCCGTCAGGATCGCGTCCGAGAGCGCCTTCACGTCCCGCAGGGAGATCGTCTCCACGGGTGTTCCGGGGTAGCGGGCGGCGAGACCCAGATAGACGAGGCGGGTGTTCCCTGTCTCCAGACCGCCCTCGACGTGGGGAGCCTTCACGATTTTCGTCAGGGATGCTGGGAGATCGCCGGCGCCGATCGGACCCGATCCAGGCAAGGGGAGCGGTTTGACGACGGGTGCGCCATCTTTGACCTCCTCCCATCCGAAGCCGGCGTCGAGCACGACCGCCTCCCGGAAGGGTCCGAGCTTGCGGAAGGCGTGCTGAAGCCCGGACCGGTTGAGCCGGTCGGACGTGGTCCAGGCGAAGACGACGGTGCCCTCTCCAGATTGGTACCGCCGGGCAGCGTCTGCCAAGGCCATGCAGGCTCCCTTGACCGCGGCAGCCGGCGCGGCCATGAGCCCGCCCGCCAGCTTCGACGGCCATAGGATCAACGCCACCGGATCGATCAGGCGGATCCCCATCTCCGCCACCTCAGCCGTGCTCTCTGCTCCGACATCGATGTAGAGGTCTTCCACCGAGAAGGGCTTCTCGCGTCCGCCACCGCCAGTCTGCTGCAGATGGACCGAGGGGAGGACCACGGCGCCCGCCCTCCATCCCCGGGCACCGCCGATCATGACCGTCTGCCCCTCGAATGCCTGCATCCACAGCGATCCCGTGAGGTTTTCTCCCGCAGGCACCACCCGGAGATATCCGTCCTCTCGGATGTCGCTGACGATGAGCCCCGGCTCGCCAAGCCCGCACGCTACCAGCCGCCGCGGCTCTCCGGAGCCCACGGTCAGCACCACGTTGCCGAGCGTGTCCCGCTGAGTCCCTTGAACGCGACCGGCGATGAAATCCGCCGCCGCGTCCTCCCGGCCCGCGATGGCAGGGACCTGGAGGAAGGCCTGGACCTCATCGTCGAGGGTGAAGGCCCGGATGGGGGAGAGGAACGAGAGAAGGAGAAGACTGGCCAGCAGGGCGGATTTCATGGCTGGATTCTATGCCGGTAGCGGTCAGTGCCGTCCTCTGAAGAGGCCAGCCGGAAGGCGCTTCCCAGGGAAGCATTCCTGGCAGAGGGCTTGCGAAGAGACCGGCATGAACAAAATCCGTTCTCGAACCGCGGTTTTGCTGCTGGTTGTCCTGCTGTTCGCCGCCTCACCTGGTACGGGGCAGGACTGGAGCGCGGAGGAGTGGTCCAAGGCTGCCGACAGCCTGGGGTATACGATCTGGGCCTCCGCTCTGCGCGAGGAAGCCTACCGGAGCTATCGAGGAGACGACCCGGCCATCGCCGCGACCCTGGCCGGCCAGTGGCTCCAGCAGCAGCTCTTGATCGGACTGGCCGCCAAGGCCGTGGCCACGTTCCGGAGTCTGCCGCCAGCCGTTCGTACCCACATCGAGGAGGGGCCCTTCGAAACGACATCCATGGGTTTGATCCCGGATCTTCGGCTGGAACTCGCCGCCGCTCATCTCCTGGTGGGAGATTCCGAGGGCGCCGCCGCTCTGGCGGGGAAGGTGCCCGTGTCAGCGTCTAGCCAGGACGCCCGCCTTCTCCAGGACCTCATCGCTCTCTGGCTCCGCCCTTCTCCTGAAGATCCCTTCGAGCTGCTGACGGAAGCCGCCGGGCAGGAGCACTCGGGGGAATTGGTCCTCCAGATGTTGCTGAGCCGAGTGGCGAAACGGGAAGGCTATGCGGCTCTGTCCGCATATTCTTCCAGGAGCGTTGCCAGCCTCTTGGGATATTGGACGAGCGGAAAATCCCGGGTGTCTCGCTCTCTCCCCGCGAGGGTAACCGCCGCGAGATGGCGTCTCGAAACGGACCTCACGAGCGTCCGTCGAGGCCTGGAAAGGCAGGCCCGCGCCTCCGCCGCGAAGGAGTCACGCCGCTCGAAGTCGGAGGCGGAGATCCGCGCCAGGACTACTTTCCGGGAGAGGATCAAGCCTGACAGGCCTGGAGAACGGTCAGTTTTCATCAGGGATGAATCCGTCATCGAGCTCTTCATGATCGATCGCGCGGGCAAGAAGGCTTTGGGGATCTGGTCTGTGATCCGACCGCCCGAGGGAAGCCACGGCGGGCAGATCCGGCTGGAAGAGTCGGAAGGCGTCTGGGAGGCCGACCTCGTCGGTTATTGGATCTCCTGACGTCAGAGTAGAATAC
>CAXTNS010000920.1:0-2226 GCA_964245465.1 uncultured Thermoanaerobaculia bacterium | reverse complement strand
GCATCGAGACCCTGGGCGGCGTGTTCACCAAGCTGATCGAGCGCAACACGACGATCCCGACGCGCAAGAGCGAGATCTTTTCGACGGCGGCCGACAACCAGACGTCGGTCGAGGTGCACGTGCTCCAGGGCGAGCGCGAGATGGCGCGCGACAACCGCACGCTCGGCAAGTTCCACCTGGTGGGCATCCCGGCGGCTCCGCGCGGCATGCCGAAGATCGAGGTGGCCTTCGACATCGACGCCAACGGCATCGCCCACGTCTCGGCCAAGGACCTCGGCACGGGCAAGGAGCAGAAGATCACCATCACGGCGTCCAGCGGTCTCAACGACAGCGACATCGACCGGATGGTCAAGGAGGCCGAGTCGCACCGGAGCGAGGACCAGGAGCGCCGGCGGCAGGTCGAGTCGCGCAACAAGCTCGACGGTCTGATCTACCAGATCGACAAGGACTACAACGAGCACAAGGAGAAGCTCGGGCCGGATGACAAGGGTGAGCTCGAGCAGGCCCTGGCGGATGCCAGAAAGGCCCTCGAGAGCGAGAACGCTTCCGAGATGGACCAGACGGCCGAGCGCCTGACCCGGGCCGCGCACAAGCTGGCCGAAGCCATGTACGCTCAGCAGCAGGGTGGTGGAGCGGCGCCGGGCGGCGGCGCTCCTGGTGGCGGCCAGAGCGGCGGTGCCGGTGCCTCCGACGAGGTCATCGACGCCGAATACGTCGAGAAGTAACCGTCGAGAAGTAAACAGGGAGAAGTGAGTCATGGCGCCTCTCAAAAAGATCTACCTCGAAGAGCTGGCCCGTATCCAGGACCGCATCAACAGCCTCTTTGAGCAGGCGCTGCTCACCTCCGACTACGAGGACCACGAAGGGGGACTGCCGGGGACCTGGTCCCCCTCCGTGGACGTCCTGGAAGTCGAGGACGCCTACCTCATCTTCGCCGAGCTGCCCGGAGT
The DNA here is from genome assembly GCA_964245465.1 of uncultured Thermoanaerobaculia bacterium. Lineage (GTDB taxonomy): Bacteria > Acidobacteriota > Thermoanaerobaculia > Multivoradales > UBA5704 > DATARR01. Next base: position 1,276 of record CAXTNS010000920.1, on the reverse strand, counting down.
CCGGCGTGACGATATTCAACTGCAGGTCAAGGACCGGCGGCTGGATCTCTCCGGCCGCCGCCATCCCTTGGGAGAGAACCACAGCTTCCTCCGCATGGAGAGGAGCTACGGTCCTTTCCGCCGTACCTTCGAGCTGGGGACGCCGGTCGACGTCGACGGCATCTCCGCCGCCTTCGAGCAGGGCGTTCTGCGCGTCCTGATCCCGAAGCGCCAAGTCGGCGCTACCCAGGTTGAGATCACTGAAACCTCTGAGAGCCCTGAGGAGGCTGGCTGATGGCCACTCGCCGACGCAAGCCCGATCAGAAGTACGTGATGATCAGCGTGGTGGCGGAGCGCTACGGCATCCATCCCCAGACCCTGAGGCTCTACGAGCGGGAAGGGCTGATCAAGCCCACGAGGAGCGCCGGCAACACCCGTCTCTACGATGAAGAGGCCATCCGCCGCCTGGAGATCATCCTCACCCTGACCCGCGACCTGGGAGTCAACCTGGCGGGGGTCGAGGTCATCCTCAACATGCGCGAGCAGATGGAGAGGATGCAGGGCGAGGTGGACCGCCTGCTCGACTTCGTCAAGCGCCAGGCCGAGGAGCGCCGGGCCGACCCCGCCCGCCAGCACGCCCTGGTCCGGATCCACAGCGGGCCGCTCAGCAAGCTCCGCTGAGCCCTCTTTCATCGCCCCCTTGCCCCGCATCCCGCATGCTACGATTCCCGCATGCAGGTTGAGGTGCTTGAAGAGCCCTGCCCCGAATGCGGTGGCCGCGGGTGGATTGTCGTCGCGGACGGGCGGGCGGGCACCGCTCGTCCCTGCCCTTGCCGCCAACGGGACGTCGTTCCCCGGCTGATGGCGGCGGCGGGGATCCCTGCCCGGTACCAGCACTGCAGGCTCTCCAGCTTCCAGATCTCCAGCCCTGAGCAGAAGGAGCGCCGGCAGCTCGAGGCCGCCCGCTTCGCCGCCGAACAGTACGTCGAGAGCTTCGTCCAGGATGGCGGTAGCTTCAAACAGTCGGGGCTGCTCTTCGTAGGTCCCTGATCCACCAGATCCAGGCCACGTTCGATTCCGACTCCCAGGAATCCAAACGCCAGATCCTCGACCCGCTGTCCGGGGCGGAGCTGCTGGTCCTCGACGAGCTTGGGGCGCAGCAGCCGACCCCCTGGGTGCGGGACCTCCTCTACCTGATCATCAACAACCGCTACACCCGACGGCTGCCGACGAAAAACACCACCAATTACACATTGGACGAGGGGACAGAGAAAAAAACTCCGGTACGAATCGCCGG
>CAXTNS010000919.1:1914-2234 GCA_964245465.1 uncultured Thermoanaerobaculia bacterium | reverse complement strand
CTCATCACCCATCACTTTCCCCTGGACCGCATCGGCGAGGCCTTCGCCGTGGCGGACGACAAGAAAAGCTCCGGCGCAACGAAGGTGGTTGTCGAGCCGTCCTCCTGCCCATGAAAAACCCTTCCATCTTTTTCATCGCTCCCGGGAAGGTCGAGATCCTGGACCGGCCCATGCCGGAGCCCGCGGCCGGGGAGGTCCTGATCCGAACCCGCCGTTCACTGATCAGCACCGGGACCGAGCTCATGCTGCTCTCCGGCCAGGCGCGGGAGAGCTCGGTCTGGGCCGGCCTCAGCCGCTATCCGCTGCCGGTCGGGTACAGC
>CAXTNS010000919.1:0-1904 GCA_964245465.1 uncultured Thermoanaerobaculia bacterium | reverse complement strand
GGGTACAGCAACGTCGGCGAGGTGGTCGCGGCGGCGGACGGCGTGAACCTCGCCTGGCTGGGGCGGCGGGTCGAGACCCACAGCCGCCATGCCCTTTGGGTGACCTGCCCGGCCGACAAGCTGCGCGCGGTGCCCGACGGGGTCACCGACGAGGAGGCCACCTTCTGCAGCCTGGCCGAGGTGGCGATGAACGGGCTCCGCCGGGTGGGTCTCACCTGGGGCGAGAGCGTGGCCATCTTCGGCCTCGGCATCCTCGGCCAGCTCTCGGCCCGCTTCTGCGCCCTCGCCGGCGCCGCGCCGGTCATCGGCATCGAGCCCTCTGGCTTCCGGCGCGGCTTGCTGCCGCGGGGGCCGGTCTTCCATGCCCTGGACGGCCTGAGCGGCGATCTCGAAGACGCGGTCCGCCGTCTCAATGCCGGGCGCGCCCTCGACGTCGTCATCGAGCTGACCGGCAAACCCGAGGTGATCCCGAGGGAACCGCTCCTCCTGCGCGACCAGGGCCGGCTCCTCCTTCTGAGCAGCCCGCGGGGCGCGACCCTGTTCGACTTCCATGACCTCTGCAACCGCCGCAGCCTCACCATCGTCGGGGCGCACGGCTTCTCCCATCCGCCGGCCGAGACGCCGAATACACCCTGGACCGGCCGGCGCCACGGCGAGCTTTTCCTGGAACGGGTGAGCGCGGGCCTCCCGGTCCGCGAGCTGGTCAGCCACCGCTTCTCCCATGAGCGCGCGGCGGACGCCTATCGCGTGCTCGTTGAAGAGCGCGACGAGGCCATGGGGGTGGTCTTCGAGTGGGCCTGAAGCACGCCGGTCATGCAGCGGACCGATCGAGCTCATGGTCCACCAGCAGCGCCGCGAGGCAGTTGTCGGTCGAGTTGACGCCGCTGCGGAAGGCGTCGGGAAGCCCGAGCTGGAGGCCGATGAAAGCGGCCAGGAAGACCGGCTCCACCGCGGGCGGAATGGCGAGCACCTTCATGACGGGCCCCGCGAAGAGCACCAGCTCTCCGGGGATGCCGGGCACCGCGAATCCCAGGAGGTAGATCAGGGGGGCGGACAGCAACAGGCTCGCGACGCTGACCTCGAACCCCAGGAGCCCGGAGACCACGGGGATCATCGTGAAGCAGCAGATCATCGTGCCGTTGACGTTGAAGATCGAGCCCAGGCTGGCGGCCATGTGCCGCACCGTCTCCCGGACCTGTGGGTAGTTCTCCTTCATCAGGTGGAGGTTGAGCGGCGTGGCCAGGGCCTCCGAGCAGGTGGCCCACAGCAGCGGATAGAGCCGCAGGAACTGGTGCCGCAGGTAGAACGGGACGGAGAGCTCCCGCCCCAGCCGGGCCCGGGTGTACGCCACGAGGAGCAGGTGCCATCCCACGCTGAAGACGCCGGTCGACAGGGCGATGGCGAGGTAGACGCCGAAGACTCCGCCCGGGGTGGCGGCGTGAAGCCGGAGGCCGAGCAGCTCGACCTCGCTCAGCCGGCCGGGGGGCAGTTGCGCGAAGCGCGACCCCAGGGCCGCGGGCAGGGTGGCGATGTACGCTCCCATGAGCAGCGTGAAGAGCGGGACGACGTGGGTGAAGAGACCGCCGAAGCTCTCCACCAGGACCGGGATGCGGAGAAACCGCTGGATCCAGGGCCCGCGGCGGCCGCGCAGCACCAGAGCCGTGAGGACCGCGGCCGCGATGGCGTAGAAGTAGGGGCTCGAGGCGAACAGCCCCGGCATGAGCCCCAGGGAGCGGTCCAGGGCCGACGTCACGCCGCCGCCGGGACTCCGCCCCACCAGGGGGAGCCGGTAGAGAGCCGATACCGCGGCGACCGCGAACAGGCAGGCCGCGGCGCGGGCCTTGACGAACCACAGCAGAGCGGTGCGTACCTTCGCGGGCATTCGGGTCGAGCCCGGTTCGGTC
>CAXTNS010000918.1:0-2241 GCA_964245465.1 uncultured Thermoanaerobaculia bacterium | reverse complement strand
GGGCCGCCGAAATACTTCACGCCCGATTGGCAAGCCGCCCGCACCTCCGTCCGGTTCCAGGAACAGAACCTGGACGCCGAGAAGAAGCGGTACGAGAACGGCATGTCCAGCAGCTTCCAGATCACCCAGATCCAGAACGACGTGACCCAGGCGCGGAGCCGCGAGGTGCAGGCCACCATCAACTATCGCACCGCTCTCGCCGAATACTACCGCTCGACCGGCCGGCTGCTCGAGCAGCAGGGCCTCACCATCGACGATCACGAGGATCCTGACTACCGCTCGGAGCGGTTCAGATTCCGGCTCAAGCCGCTGCCGGGCGAGCAGAGGTAAAGGATCATGGAAAACTCCAGCTTCGGCCGGCTGTTCGGAGTTCTGTTCGCGCCGGGCAAGACGTTCCGTTCCATCGCCGAGCGGCCCACCTGGGTCGTGCCGCTGCTGGTGCTGGCGGTGCTCGGGATGGGGATGGGGCTCCTCGTCAACGAGCGGATCGACCAGCGCGAGATGATCAAGAAGCAGATGGAGAAGTTCGGACGGGAGATGACGGAAGCCCAGCTCGACGAGGCCGTCGAGCGGGCGGAGAACCCGAGCCCGGTCCTGCGGGCTGTGTCCGTCGTCACCGGGCTCCTCGGGCACTGCATCATCTACCTGTTCCTCGCCTTCCTGCTTTGGTTGATCTTCAAGCTCACGGGCTCCGAGATGACCTACAAATCGAGCCTGTCGACCTATGTTCACGCTTCGGTGCCCGCCGCGATCCTCTTTCTCCTGAGCATCCTGGTGCTGCTCTCGCGTACGTCGGTCGGACCGGAGGTGATGACGGAAGGGGTCCTCTCTTCCAGCCCGGCCGCCTTCATGCCGGAGGGGACCAGCCCGCTGGTCAAGGCCGCCCTGTCGGGGCTGGACTTCTTCGGCCTGTGGGTCCTGGTCCTCAGCATCATCTGATACCGGGTCGTCGCGTAGGTGTCATCCGTCACCGCGGTCACCGTCGCCGTCCTCATCTGGCTGCTCGGCGTGGGGATCCGGATGGGGGTCGCCGCCCTGTTCGCTTAGGAGCCTTCCTTGAAAAAAGTCCTGATTGGGATTGGGATTGCTGTTGTTCTAGCCGTCATCTTCATCGCCAGCCTCCGCGGCCGAGGGGGTGACAAGGGCGTCAAGGTGTACGCCGAGCCTGTGGCACAGCGCACCGTGGCCCAGGTCGTCAAGGCGAGCGGCGAGCTGCAGCCCCGCATCCAGGTCAACATCTCGGCCCACGTCATCGGCAAGATCGAGAAGCTGTTCGTGGAGGAGGGGGACTCGATCCAGCGGGGCCAGCCCTTCCTGCGCCTGGAGCAGCAGGCCTACATCGCCCAGCGCGACCAGCTCTCGGCCCAGCTCGCCAGCGCCCAGACCTCCGTTCGGCAGTCTGAGATCTCGCTCGCCGACTCCCGCCTGAAGCTCGACCGCGCCAAGCGGCTCCAGGCCGAGGGCATCGCCTCCCACGAGCAGCTCGAAGCGGCCCAACTCGCCGAGAGCTCCGCCCAGCTCCGTCTGGAGGAGTCCCGCGAGATGGTTCACCAGATGCGGGCCGGCCTGGAGAAGACTCAGGACGACCTCTCGAAAACCACCGTCTACGCCCCCCTCACCGGCCGCGTCATCGCCTTGAACGCCAAGGAGGGCGAGGTCGTCGTCTCCGGCACCATGAACAATCCCGGCTCGGTGATCGCCACCATCGCCGACATGGCCGAGATCCTGGCGGAAGTGGACGTGGACGAAACCGAGATCGTCAACGTCCAGGTGGGCCAGGAGGTGGTCCTCAAGGTCGATGCCCTGCCGGGCCGCGAGTACCGCGGCCGGGTGGTGGAGATCGGCAGCTCGGGCTACAACCGCGCCGCGCAGCCGGACGTGACCTTCTTCAAGGTCAAGATCTTCCTGGAGAACCCCGGACCGGAGCTGCGGGCCAAGATGTCCGTGCGCGCCGAGATCAGGACCGCCATCCACGAGAACGCCCTCGCGGTGCCCATCCAGGCCGTGGTGGAGCGGGAGCCCGTGGCAGCCGCAGCCGCTGACAAGAAGGCCGCGGCATCCTCCAAGGAATCCGGGGGCGGGAAGGATGAGGAGGTCAAAGTCGTTTTCACCGTCGAGAACGGCAAGGCCGTGCAGCGGCCCGTGACCACCGGGCTCTCGGACGAGACCCACGTCGAGCTGCTGTCCGGCGTCAAGGCCGGCGAGCAGGTGATTACCGGTCCCTACCGGACGCTGCGGGAC
>CAXTNS010000917.1:1950-2245 GCA_964245465.1 uncultured Thermoanaerobaculia bacterium | reverse complement strand
GAGGTGCGCGGCTGGAGCGGCTACACCTCGCAGGACCGCCGGCTGCTCGCCGACCTGCTGCTGGAGAACCTGACACCCAACCTGCTCCAGAACCGCAGCGAGACCCTGCTGCGCCAGGCCACCGCCGAGGCCGGCGTGGGCCAGGTGCTCAACCAGATCCGCAAGGGACAGGTGATCGTGAGGAAGGGCGACGTCATCGACGCCGGCCACGCCCGCGTCATCGCCCAGATGCGGGGCGAGCGGCAGCTCCAGCGGCAGCTCGCCCCGCTGGCCGCGACCCTCGCCCTGCTGGCGC
>CAXTNS010000917.1:636-1940 GCA_964245465.1 uncultured Thermoanaerobaculia bacterium | reverse complement strand
GGGTCGTGTGGCGCGGCGAGCGGGGCGAGCGGGTGGCGGACCACAGCCGGGGGCGGCTGTTCTCGGAGAGCCTGCTGCTGCTGCTGTTGTCGCTCCTGGGGGCCAAGTTCTGCTTCCTGGTGGCCAACGCCCTCTCCGGGGCCTTCGAGGCCGCGCCCCTCACCTCGGCCCGGAGCTGGGCCTACGCGCTGCCCTTCGCGGCGGTCGCCCTGGTCGCCTGCCTGCTCCTGGGGCGGCACACGGCCCTGGTGCTCTCGGTGCTCTTCTCCGTGCTCGCCTCGCGCCTGGTGGTGGATGGCGACGGCCTCTGGGCGGTCTTCTACAGCCTCGCCGGCTCCCTCGCGGCCCTCTATGCCCTGGAGCAGGCAAAGTTCCGCCACCGGCTGGTGATGGTCCGCGTGGGGCTCGTGGTGGGCGCCGTCAACCTGCTGATGGTGCTGGTGCTCACGGCTTTCGGCCCCGCCGAGCGCGGTCCCGTGCAGGTGGGTTTCGACCTGATCTGCGCCCTGGCCGGCGGTCTCCTGGTCACCGCCGCCGCGAGCTTCGCCCTGCCCATTCTCGAATGGATGCTGGGCCTCACGACCGACATCAAGCTGGTCGAGCTGTCGAACACCAACCTGCCGCTCCTGCGCCGGCTGGCCTTCGAGGCGCCCGGCACCTTCCAGCACTCGCTGATGGTGGCGAACCTGGCCAAGGAGGGGTGCGAGGCGATCGGCGCCGACCCCGTGCTCGCCTACACGGCGGGGCTCTATCACGACGTCGGCAAGGTGCTGCGCCCCGACTACTTCATCGAGAACCAGCGCCCCGGCCACAACCGGCACGACAAGCTGCTGCCCTCCATGAGCGCCCTCATCCTCATCAACCACGTCAAGGAGGGGGTGGAGCTGGCGCGGGAGCACAACCTGCCGCAGGTGATCAAGGACGCCATCTGGCAGCACCACGGCACCCGCCTGATCAAGTACTTCTACAACCGCGCCCTGGAGCAGAGGGAATTGCAGAGGGACCCGGACGCCGGCGAAGTGACCGAAGAGAAGTACCGCTATCCCGGTCCCCGGCCCCAGAACAAGGTCATGGGCGTGCTCATGCTGGCCGATGCCATCGAGGCGGCCAGCCGCACCCTGGTCGAGCCCACGCAGGCGAAGATCCGCGGCATCAGCATGTTCTGGCTGAACGGGCCGATCTTCGCTCCGACGTGCGAGAGCGGCGTGACGGCGTGGACGTCGTGCCCCTTCTGGTCGAGCTCGAGGGCCAGGCCGATCGACTTCCAGCTGCCCTCGCCGTCGTCCACGACCAGCACCCGGTGC
>CAXTNS010000917.1:0-626 GCA_964245465.1 uncultured Thermoanaerobaculia bacterium | reverse complement strand
CGCCGCGTTGCGGGACTCGGGCTTCTGGAACGCCGGCACCCCGTCGGAGATGTCCTCCACGCCCGACAGGGCGACAGCGCCGGAGGAGAACGCCCGCAGGAGCACGAACAGGCCGAGCGCTTGGCCGGCCTCGCCCCCGAAGCCGAGAGCCTGGGCGTGCGCTTCGTGGGCGACCGGGAGATGCGGCGCGTCAACCGCCAGTTCCGCAGCCTCGACAAGACGACCGACGTGCTCTCCTTTCCGGGTGATGAGGCCCATCTGGGGGACATCCTGATCTCCGTTCCTACGGCGCGCCGCCAGGCCGGGGAGGCCGGACACAGGGTGGACCGCGAGCTCAAAACCCTGCTGCTCCATGGCGTCCTGCACTGCCTGGGCTACGACCACCCCCATATTGATCCCAATATTGACCCCGAGCCGTTTCTTTCGACCGCCGTGCTGATTTGGGCGATCCTGCTGCTCGCTCCGCTGGCCGTGCTGGCCTCGACCCTCTCGGTGCTGCTCGAAAGGAGCGGCCCCATCCGCCTGCGCCATTGGGCCGAGGAAGCCGGCAGATCGCTCCTCGCCCTTTCGGAGTCGCCGGTCCGCTTCGGCGCCTTCCGCTACCTCCTGTCGCTGCTCTCGCGGAC
>CAXTNS010000916.1:0-2245 GCA_964245465.1 uncultured Thermoanaerobaculia bacterium | reverse complement strand
AGAAGAGTTGGCGTTCCGGTTGCGAAACCTCGGAGAGACGGGACGGTCGGCGGACGCCTTCTACGCCGCCGGGCGGTCGCGCTGGCTCCTGGGCGAGCCGGAAACGTCCTTCCGCGACTTCGGGGCGGCCCTGCCGGCGTTCCGTGCCACGGGCGACCGGCGGGCCGTGGGGCGCACTCTGAACAGTCTGGGCCCGATCCAACTGGCCCTGGGCGACCCGGCGGCGGCGCTCGCCAGCTACCGGGACTCGCTGGCGATCTTCCGTGCCGCAAAAGACCCGCTGGGGGAGGCCACGTCCCTCACCAACCTCGGCCGCGCCCAGGCTACGCTGGGGCAGGCCGAGGAGGCTCTGGCCGCTTACGACCGGGCGCTCGTCCTCTGGCGGCGCCTCGGCCGCAACCTCGACGCGGGGAAGACGCTGGCCAACCGCGGCGAGCTCTTCAACGCCCTGGGGCAGACCGAGAGGGCGTTCGACGACTTCGACCAGGCCCTCCCCCTGTTCGCGGGCCAGCCCGAGGCCGCTGGCGCTCTCGCCAACCGGGGGTATCTCCACAGCGAAGCCGGACGGACGGACGAGGCCGAGGCTGACCTCCGCCAAGCCCTGGTCCTGCAGCGTCGGACCGGCGACCGCCGGGGCGAAGCGGTGACGCTCAACAACCTCGGCCTCCTGCGCCAGAAACAGGGGCAGATCGGAGAGGCGCGGCAGGCCTTCGAGAGCGCGGTGGCGGTGTTCTCCGCCCTGGGCGACCGCCCCAACGAAGCCGCCGTGCTGACGAATCTCGGATACCTATGGGCACGCCAGGGGGACCCCGTGGCAGCCGAGGCCGCCTTCCGGCAGGCCCTTGCCTCTTTCGCCGCCAGCGGCCGCCGGAAGCTGGAGGCCGCGGCGTGGCATGGTCTTGCCCTGGCCCACCGGAGCCAGGGAGATCCGCGGGGAGCCTTGCACGCCGCCGAGACGGGTCTGGCCCGCATCGAATCCCTGCGCACGGAGCCGGGGAGCCACGACCTCCGCGTCTCCTTCTTCGCGTCCCAGCAGGAGGCCTACGCCCTCGCCGTGGACCTCGCCATGGAGGTTCACGATCCCGCACGGGCCTTGGAGATCAACGAACGGGCACACGCCCGCGGGCTGCTCGACGCCCTGGCCGAAGCCGAGCGGGAACTGCGCCAAAGCCTGGGCAAGCCTGCCACCTTCGATCCCCTGACCCTGAAAGGGATCCAAGCCCAGGCGCTCGATCCCGGCACGGTGCTCCTCGAATACGCCCTGGGCGAACGGCGCAGCTTCCTGTGGGCGGTGAGCGCCGGCCGGCTGGATTCCTGGGAGCTGCCGCCACGGTCCGTGCTCGAAGAGGCCGCCCGGAGGGCGCACGCCGCCCTGGCGAGCCCGAACCGGACGCTGGCGCGCTCGGAGTCCGAGGAGACCTTGGCCGCCCTCTCCCGCCTGCTCCTGGCCCCGGCGGCCGGGCGGATCTCAGACCGGTGTCTGGTGGTAGTGCCCGACGGTGCCCTCCACTTGGTCCCCTTCGCGGCGCTGCCGGACCCCGTCTTCCGGGACGGTCCGCTGCTCGCCCGCCGGGAGGTGGTCACCGTGCCTTCGGCATCGTCGCTGGCCGGGATCCGCAGGGGGCGCCGGGGTCGCGGGGACGCCGAAGCGCCGGGCGTGGTGGCCGTGCTGGCGGATCCCGTGTTCGGCGGCTCCAGCCGGTTCCCGCAGCTTCCCCAGACTCGAGAAGAGGCGCGGACGGTGCTGGCCCTGGCCCCGCCGGGCGAACGGCTGGCGGCTCTGGGCTTCGCGGCCCGGCGCGAGCTGGCCACGGGCGGCACCCTGGCACGGTTCCGGGTGATCCACTTCGCCACCCACGCCGTGGTCGATCCGGAGCATCCGGAGCTCTCCGGCATCGCGCTCTCCATGGTGGACGAAGCCGGCCGGCCTCGCGACGGCTTCCTGCGCAGCTACGAGATCTACCGCCTGCGCCTGGGGGCAGACCTGGTGGTGCTCTCGGCGTGCGAGACCGCGCTCGGCCGCGAGGTGCGGGGAGAGGGGATGGTGGGCCTCACCCGCGCCTTCCTCCACGCCGGCGCCCGGCGCATGCTGGTGAGCCTCTGGCCGGTGGAAGACCGCGCCACCACCGAGTTGATGGGCCGCTTCTACCAGGGGCTCTTCACCGAGCGCCTCACGCCCGCCGCGGCCCTCCGCCAGGCCCAGGACGAGGCGCGGCGCGCGCCGGGCCGGCGCGATCCCTATTTC
>CAXTNS010000915.1:0-2254 GCA_964245465.1 uncultured Thermoanaerobaculia bacterium | reverse complement strand
CCGCAAGGTGGACCGGCAGGGCCGCATCACCACCGTGGCCGGCACGGGCACGGCCGGGTTCGCCGGCGACGGCGGCCCCGCGCGCCGGGCGCGGCTCAACGGCCCCGCCGCCCTGGCCTTCGACCGCCAGGGCAACCTCTACGTGGCCGACAAGCTCAACCACCGCATCCGCCGGATCGACGGCCAGGGCAACATCGACACGGTCGCCGGCACCGGCGAGCGCGGCTATTCGGGCGACGGCGGTCCGGCGCGGCAGGCGCAGTTGAACCTGCCCCGCGGGCTGGCCCTCAGCCGGGACGGCTTCCTCTACATCTCCGACAGCCTCAACCGCCGGCTGCGGGTGGTCAAGCTGCCCGTCTGACCGATTGCGCGGTCTATTCGTGGAAGCGTTCGGGAGAGAATCGATCCTCTTGCGGGCGCGCCGCGTAGTCGACCTGGGCGACCCGCACCTCGGTGGCGTGCCGGGCGCGGCGGCTGTCCATGGAGAAGCGCCTCGCGGTCCAGATGCCGTCGATCCGCTCGACCTCGTCGGCGAGGAAGGTCTTGATGAGGTTCCCCTGCTCGTCCTCGTAGTCGGCGCGGGCGATCAGCCAGATGTCCTCGCGCACCCAGCCGAGCGCCCGCGCGAAACCCAGCTCCAGGCGCAGCCGCTCGGTCCTGGGGATCATCTCCACCTGCAGACAGGGGAAGCGGCCGAGCCGGACGCGCCCGAGGGTCCGGAAGGTGTAGTCCTCCAGGGGCACGCCGACCAGCAAGTCCTCGCAACTGAAGTCGCTGGCGAGCGCCGAGAGGCCGCGGCTGGCCACGCGGACGAGCTGCTTGGCGGCCGGGAAGTACATCCACATGCCGCGCTGCGCCGGGTCCTCCGAGAGGAGCAGGCCGATCCCCTCCTCGTGCTCGGGGGTCAGGATCCTGTAGCTGGTGCGGTAGCCGGAGGGGAACTGCCGGCGGGCCATGTCGATGCTCTTGCGGAACTCGCCGCGCTTGGGGTCGCGCAGCAGCATCTCGAGGCGCATGCGGGCCGCCTGGCCCCGGGGACGGGCGTTGACGCGCCGCATGACCTCCAGGCCCGACGGCAGGTCGGTGTCAGCGATGCCCGCGGTATCCGCCGCCTCCGCGGTGCGCCCCATCGCCAAACCCGCCAGCAGGAGCTGGAGCAACCGGCGCCGGGTCAAGCGGGAGACTCCTGCGACTCCGGCGATTCCACCCTCCCGACCGCGCGGGCGCGCGGGTCCAGCCGGCGCCGCATCATCAGCGTGGCCATGGCCGGAAGGAGGAAGAGGCTCGCTCCCAGGCATGCGACGAGGTTGATCCCCAGCACGAGGGCAAGATAGCGGATGGGTGGAGCGTTCGACAACAGCAGGACGCTGAAGCCGAGCACCAGGACCAGTCCCTGGAGCAGGATGGCGCCGCCGGTGCTCTCGCCGGTGAACCGGACGGCCTCCCGCCAGCCGAGGCCCCGGCCGAGCCCGAGCTCGAGGCGGGCGATCCAGTGGAGGGCGAAGTCCACCCCCACGCCGAACGCGATGGCGCAGAAGGTGGAGGTCGCCACTCCGAGCGGCAGGCCGGTCCAGCCCATGAAACCGAAGTTCCAGGCCACCGACAGCGTGACCGGCAGGACGACGAGGACCGCGGTCGTCCAGGAGCGCAGCATCCACCAGACGATCAGGAAGGTCATCACCAGGGCCGCCAGCGCGCGCCCTGGGATCGCGTTGGGATTGGCTGGGTCCACTGGCTGCGCGCGATGGAATCGACCAGCAGGTAGCCCAGATGAGCGTCGCCGGCGAAACGGACCTCGGGCGCCCGGCCTCCGAGCCCGTGCCAGTCGAACCGGGCGACGGCGTCCAGCACGGCGGCCGTGCGCCGGTAATCCCCCTGGCTGAGGAAGATCCACAGGTTGGCCGCGGACCCCTCCTCGTTCAGATAGGCGTTCAGGCTGTTGCCGCCGCCGGCCATTCCGGAGCCGAAGACGTAGCCGAACACGAGCACGAACATGATCGGCAGTGAGAAGTAGAGGATCAGCTCCTCGGGTGCGATCGCGACGTCCGGATCGAGGTCGTCGTAGGCCGCCCGGAACACGTCTTCGTCGCCGCGCCACACGGCCGAATAGCGCTCGAGCGCCTCGCAGATCGCCCCCACCCGCGCCTCGGCCGCCGTGCGACCCTTGCCGCCCGAGCGGACCCGGAGGTTGCGCCGCAGGAACGCGAGGCCGTCGTACTGGACGGCGAAGTTGTGGCCCGCCGTGTAGGCGTGC
>CAXTNS010000914.1:870-2256 GCA_964245465.1 uncultured Thermoanaerobaculia bacterium | reverse complement strand
GGTGAAGTGAGGGAGAGGCGACCGCAGGCCGCCCTTCGTGTGTCCGGGAGAGTTATGTAAAAATCCTCACGCCTTGAACCGCTCTTCCCGCTTCACCCGCCTGTTCTCTTCCGCCCTCGGCTTCGACCGGCTGGCGTTCTACTCGATCGACCATCCGCGGCGCGTCATCGCCGCTTTTGCCGTCCTGGTGCTCTTGGCCGCGCCGGGGATCCTGCGGCTCCAGCTCCGCACGGACGGCCACGCGCTGGTGCCGGCGGGCGACCCCGCCGTGCGGTTCGACGCCGAGGTACGCCGGCACTTCGGGCTGCGGGACCCCATCATCGTGGTGCTGGAGACCGGAAAGCCGGACGGCATCTTCAATCCCGGGACGCTGCGCCGCCTGCGCGGCCTGGCGATGGCCCTGGAGAAGGTCCCGGGCGTGCCGCCGGGAGGCGTCACCAGCCTCGCCACGGAGAAGCGCGACCGGGTCTATCCGGGAACTCTCAAGTTCCGGCCGTTCCTGGACGAGGTCCCCGAGACGCCGCTCCAGATGGAGATCTTCCGAGGGGACCTGGAGGCGATCGAGATCCTCCGGGGCACCCTGCTCTCCAAGGACCGCAGCGCCTCGGCCGTCCTCGTGGGGGCTCCCAACGTATTGGATGATGGCCGACGAAGCCGGGGGGTCAATGCCGCGGCAGCCGACCGGGTGGCGCTCTATCAGGGGATCGAGGCGGTTGCCCGCCGGTTCGAGGCCCCTGGGAACAAGGTCCTGGTGGTGGGCGCGCCCGTGGCCGAGGCGCTGCTGGGCACGCACATCCTGCAAGACCTGGCGTTGCTGCTGCCGCTCTCGATCGCCATCATCGCGTTCGTCCTCTGGCTGGGGTGCCGGCGGATCGCGGGGGTGCTCCTGGGGATGGTGCAACTCGCGGCGGCCCAGACGTTCACGTTCGGGGTCATGGGCTGGCTGGGCGTGCCGGCCTATCTCACCACGGCCGTGCTGCCGGTGATCCTGACCACCCTGGCCCTGGCGGACGAGATCCACCTCTTCTGGCGCTACCAGCAGATCCTCGAGGAGGATGAGGACGCGGACGCCCGGCACCCGGAAGCCGTGCGGACGCTGCTCGGGCAGATGGCCCGGCCGATCGTGCTGGCGACGGTCACCACCATCATCGGCTTCCTCTCCTTCGTCTCCTCGCCCCTGGTGGCCGTGCGGAGCTTCGGGGCGTTCGCGGCTTTTGGGCTGCTCTTCTGCCTCTTCTGGTCGCTCATGGTGGGGCCGGCGAGCCTCGCGCTGCTGCCGCCGCGGGTGCTGCGGCGGCCCGCGCGGCGGGGAGCCGTGGATGCCGGACCGTCGGACCGGTTCCGCCGCCTGTTCGAGGACTCGGCCATCGGCATGGCGGTCGTGAC
>CAXTNS010000914.1:0-860 GCA_964245465.1 uncultured Thermoanaerobaculia bacterium | reverse complement strand
CGCTGGCCGTGCTCGCCGGGGCGACTCTCCTGGCGAGCCTGGGGATCGTCCGCCTCCAGGTGCAGGACTCCTGGCTCAGCGGGTTCGCCCCGGGAAGCTCCTTCCGCACCGGGACCGAGCGGGTCAACCAGCTCTTCAACGGCACCCACCTGCTGCTCGTCCACCTCGACCTCTCGGGCTGGAAGGGTGCTCTGAGCGAGGTCTACGAGGGTGAGCCGGGGCCGCTCGTGGAGCCCAAAGCCTTGAACGCCATCGGCGAGATGGAGGCCTTCCTGAAGCGCCAGCCGAGGGTGGGAGGTGTGCTTGGACCCTACGCGCAGATGACGACCGTCTCCTTCCTGCGTTTCGCCCGCGACCCGCAGCGGATGAGCATCCCGGACACGGCGGCCCGGGTGGCGAGCCTGGTCCATGACTTCGACGACGTGCGGGGCGAGAAGCGCCGTCGCGAGGTGATCGACGACGCCCGCCGCCGGGGTGTGATCACCCTGTTCCTGAAGGACCCTGACTACCGCCAGGTGGCGAAGCTGATGGCGGACACCCGGCGCTACGCCCGGGAGCACCTGGAGCCGCTGGGCATCCGCATCGGCTTCGCGGGCGACATCGCCGTGAGCCAGGCCATGATCCCGGCCATCGTCCGCACTCAGGTCTTCTCCCTGCCGCTGGCCCAGCTCGGCTCCTGGCTGATCGTGACCCTCCTCTACCGCTCGTGGAAAGTGGGGCTCCTGATCGCCCTCCCCTCTTCGGTGGCGGTGGCCTGGATGTTGGGCGCCATGGGGTGGACGGGGATCCCCCTGGGGGTGGCCACGGCCATGTTCTGCTCGATCACGCTGGGGGTGGGGATCGACTACGGCATCCACTTC
>CAXTNS010000913.1:0-2264 GCA_964245465.1 uncultured Thermoanaerobaculia bacterium | reverse complement strand
ACCCTAGGCGCAAGGTCTACGGCAACGGCAGCAGCGGCGCCCACCCCCACTCGGGCCGCTCGCCGCCGCAGGGGGTCATCTCCTGCTTCTCGCTCATCAGGTCGAGCGGCTCGGCGGCTTTGCGCAGGCTGTCGTACTCGGCGAGGTTGTTGCGCACGGCGCCCTCGATCCAGGCGGGCTTGTGGGCGGCGGCCAGGTCTCCGGCGGTATCGAGGGGGATGAAGAAGGCGTCGTCGGGATTCGTGAGGTGGCCGCGTTCGGCGGCGGGATTGGCGAGGGCACGGTAGAGCGGCGTGAGCTGGCTCAGGGTGACGCGCCAGGCCTCGCGGAAGCGGCCCCGGTAGCGGTCGTGCCCGGGCACGGGATGGGGCTCCAAGGCGTTGCGGGCCGTGGTGGCGAGCTCCGGCTGCTCAGACCAGCAAGGGGTCATGGGATCGGGGAGGCCGAAGCGGCGCAGGTCGCCGCTGCCCCGGGTGCGCAGCATCCAGGCGCCCTTGCTCAGGACGGGCGGCACGTCCTCCCCCCGTGCCCGCAGAGCCCGGCGGTCGATGGCGGAAACGAGGTCGGCCAGCAGGGCGTCGTTGGTGCGGCTGAGCGCGCGGGAGAGGCGGTCGCGGAACCGGCGCCAGAGCTCCTCGGGAGCCTCCCGGCCGTCCAGCGCGGGCGGCCGGTGGACCGGAGGACGGAACGGCAGGAGCCGCACGCGGTGAAAGGAGAGGGCGGCGGCCAGGGGACGGGCGATGGCGGGCTGCGAGCCGGTCTCGCCGGGCTCGAGCAGGGCCGCCACCACTTCGGGTCCGCCCGGCGCGGTGGTGAGGAGCGAGCGCAGCTCCCGGGCGTCGAGGTAGAGCCGGAGCCGTACGATCTTGACCGGCGCGCCTTCCGGCACCGGCAGGCCCAGGTGATAAAGCGAGTAGCGCAGGCCGGTCGCCACGGCGTGCCGGAGCAGGGTCACCCCGAGGTGCGACAGGGGCGGCAGAGGCCCGGGCAACAGCAGGGCGCGGCTGTAGACGGGACGGGGCGCGGGCTGGATCGTCAGGGGATCCAAGAGGTCCCGTCTCTTCTGACCAAGGTGATCTTCATGGTGCGCTCCTTCAGGCCTTCCGCCTTGCGAAAAGGCTACCACGTCCGATGCGAGCGTCTATGCCGCTTCGCGCCTTGACTTCTCTTTCTCAAGGATTGTAAAAGAACGCGGATTTCGTCTTTTTCATTCAGCTTTCCATGGCGGCCCGCGCTCGCCCGCCGCCTTTCACGGTGGAGGTTCTCATGGACGTCAAGAGGATTCTCGTCTTCGCCCTGGTCCTCCTGCTCGGCGCCGGTCTGGCGTTTGCGCAGGAGACCGGCCGCATCGAAGGGAAGGTCACGAGGGACGATGGCACGCCGCTCGGCGGGGTCTCGGTCCAGATTCAGGATTCGGACCGGTCGGTCCAGACCGGCGCGGACGGCACCTACCGGCTCGACGGCGTGGCGCCGGGCACGTATACGCTGCAGTTCTCCCTGCTGGACCGCTCGGCCACGGAGGCCAACGTGACCGTGGAGGCGGGGGCCACGCGGACGGTGGACAAGAGCGTGGACTGGGACGTCAGCTTCGCCGAGACGATCACGGTGACCTCGGTGTCGCGCCGGGAAGAGCGAATCACGGAAGCGCCGGCGGCGGTGAACGTGGTGTCGATCCAGGACATCGAGCTCGAGGCGGCCACCGGCCAGTTGCCGAAGCTGCTGGAGTTCACCCCAGGCGTCGACTTCACCCAGAGCGGCCTCTATGACATCAACTTCAACACCCGCGGTTTCAACAGCTCGCTGAACCGCCGCATCCTGACGCTGATCGACGGCCGCGACCCCGCGGTGCCGTTCCTCGGCTCGCAGGAGTGGGCCGCCGTCTCGTTTCCCCTGGACGAGTTCGCCAGCGTCGAGTTGGTCCGCGGCCCCGGCTCTGCGCTCTACGGCGCGAACGCCTTCAGCGGCGTCCTCAACATGACGACCCGGGCACCCCGCGGCAGCGAGGGTGGCAAGATCCGCCTCACCGCCGGTGAGCTGAGCACCCGCCGTGGCGACCTCCGCTGGGCCGGCGGGCTGGGCGGTGGCTTCTACGGCAAGATCGTCGGCGGTTACCAGGCCAGCGACGACTTCACGGTCTCGCCGCAGCTCGAGCGCAGCCTGGAGCGGGCGCTCCTGCGGGCCGTCACCGGCACCGGGTTCCGGCTGGCCGCCCATCGCCTCGACGTGCTTGGCCATCGACTCGCGTGCTCGGTCGGTGAACTCCT
>CAXTNS010000912.1:0-2287 GCA_964245465.1 uncultured Thermoanaerobaculia bacterium | reverse complement strand
GAGCAAAGCGGCTCAGGTCTGTGAAGAGTCCGGAGATCGCCGGATGCTCCTGGCGCTCCGCTTCAACATCGCGGATGACCTCTGCCGACTGGAGCGCTTCGAGGAGACTGCGAAGTTGCTCCCGCAAGTGCGGGAGATGGCCCTCCAGCAGGCTAACGAACTGGATCTCATCCGAGTCGATTGGCTGACCGCCAGGGTGGCGGCAGGGGAGGGCCGGACCGCCGAGGCAATTGCCGGTTTGGAGCAGGTGAGAGAGGATTTCAGTGTCCATAAGCAGCCTTACAACGCGGCGCTCACCTCGCTTGATCTCGCCGTGATTTGGTTGAAGGCCGGGCGCACGGGTGAGGTGAAGGATCTGGCGGTTGCCATGGGCTGGATCTTCACGGCCCAGGGGATCACCCGCGAAGCCCTGGCTGCACTGTCCCTCTTCTGTGAGGCGGCCATCCAGGAGACGGCTACAGTGGAACTGGCGCAGCGGGCCATCGCTGACATCGAACAGGCGAGACGGTCGGCCACTTCTCAAAGAAGAGGCCGAGATTGAGATCTTCACGGAAGGCAGCGGCCGAACGGGTCGATACGACATCCGTCCTTCCTCTGGGGCTCAGGGCTCTGAGTAGGTGCGCATTTGCCAAACGGGTCGATTTGGCAACCATCCTTGGCCTCGACTCCCCTGAGGAAGCTCCAAAAACGGTTGAAGAATTCAGGAACAACCCATTCTTCTGCCTGTGCCGACCGGATGCTCTCCCGCTGTGCTCCGGCGGCGGAAGACGGCCATGCAGCGGCCAAGACGGTGACGAGCAGTAAGAAAAGGATCGTGCGGCGAACGGTAGTAGCCATTGCGGCTCTCCCTGGAGAGTACTCTACCCAGGTCTCCATGACCATGGCGGCACCCCCCCTCCAGGGCAAAGTGGACCAAATCCCCATGACTCATGTCTAGATACGGGAGGTCGGTATGGCGAAACGAGGAGATCCGAGCATTCTGCGGTACGTGGTCAACTTTTTGCGCTTCCATTGCGGAGTGACGCGGAAAGTGAGAATGACGCAGGAGATGTTCGGAGATGCTTGTGGATTTAATCAATCCGAGATTTCCCGGTTTGAGAAGGGCAAGCGAGCGCCCTCCGAGGAGCAGCTACGCCGCATGACGAGTGTGGCTGGAATAGAGTGGTCGCTGGTAGTCAATATCCGGGAGTTCTATTCCTCGGTTCTTCCCTCGATTGGGCGTGGGCTGGCGGCTAGAGGGATTGACCTCAAGAGCCTAGAGCCGATCCTCCTTGCAGTCACTCCTTACTTGGTCAACACCTCTGCCGACGAGCTGGCCCGCACTCCTCCGGAAGAAGAGCGGCGAGAGGCAGAACAGATCTGGACCGCGCTCGAACGGCACCCGATCCCGTATCGCCGCCGCCTCATTGAAGTCTCTCCCGACTCCGGAAGTTGGGCGTTGGCGGTGCGTGTGTGTGAGGCGAGCTTGAAGAGCGCGGCTCACAAGGCTGAGGAGGCGCTGGAGCTGGCCGAGCTGGCTGTCTCCATCGCCGACCGGGTCACAGGAGAGGAGAGCTGGCGCTCGCGCCTTCTGGGCTACTCCTGGGCACATGTCGCCAACGCACGCCGGGTCGCCAACGATCTTGACGGCGCTGACCGGGCGTTTGCCCAGGCCTGGAATCTTTGGCGGGAGGGGGACAAGTCTGACCCTACTGTGCTCGATGAGTGGCTACTGCCTGCTATGGAGGCCTCCCTGCGGCGTGCACAGCGCCGGTTCTCTGAAGCCTTGGAGCTGCTAGGGCGGGCAAGAACTAGCCAAGGAGGGGCGAGTTCTGCCGCATCGCTGGCAATTCTCCTCAATGAGTCGAATGTCTATAGCCTGCGGGGTGAACCCCAGTGTTCCCTCGCGGCGTTGAGCAAAGCGGCTCAGGTCTGTGAAGAGTCCGGAGATCGCCGGATGCTCCTAGCGCTCCGCTTCAACATCGCGGATGACCTCTGCCGACTGGAGCGCCTCAAGGAGGCCGCGAAGTTGCTTCCGGAGGTGCGAGAACTGGCCCTTGAGCAGGCTAACAAACTGGATCTCATCCGAGTCGATTGGCTTACCGCCAGGATTGCGGCAGGAGAGGGCCGGACGGCCGAGGCGATTGCCGGCCTGGAGCAGGTCAGAGAGGATTTCAGGGTCCATAAGCAGCCTTACAACGCGGCGCTCTCCTCGCTCGACCATGCCGGGCTCTGGTTAGGGGAGGGGCGCACAGGGGAGGTGAAGGGGTTGACGCGTACAATGGGCGGGATCTTCACGGCCCAGGGG
>CAXTNS010000911.1:0-2289 GCA_964245465.1 uncultured Thermoanaerobaculia bacterium | reverse complement strand
CCTCCCGGACCCGCGGCCTGGGGCACTCCTGCATCCCGCCCCGGTCCACCCGTCGGGACCGGGCCCCCGATCAGGATGCTTTCTGTGAACTGCCACTCGTCGTAACGCTCGCGGCCGAAAAAGAGCAGCTTCGACTTCTCGCCGCTCTTGCTGCGGACGCCGATGATGGGCCCGACCTGGACCTGCTCGCCCTTGCGGATGCCGAGCTGCGGCCGGCCGTCGTCGTCGACCGGCGGCTCTTCTTCATCGTTCTCGCCGGGTTTCTCTTGACGGCCACCACGGCCCTTGCGCTTTTCCTCCGGATCCGGCGCCGGCTGTTCGGGATGAAGCGTACCCACAGGCCCATTCTGGAAGATGAGCGTCCACTTGCCGTTTTCCGTCATGGGGTCCTTCCAGAGCTGGCGGATGCAGCGCGGCTTGACCTCGATGAGCTCTTCGAGCTTGTTGGGATAGTGCTGGTAGCGCTGGTGGAAGACCCGGATGGCCTCCGCGTACTGGAAGCCGCGGAAGATGAGCTCCTCCTCCTTCTCGCGCTTGATGGCCGTGCTCCACAGAGGCAGCATGGCCGCCACCAGGATGTTGAGCACGGTCACCGCGATGACGAGGACGACCAGGCTGTAGCCCTCCTCGGAAGGTCGTCGCGATGTCCGCGGCATTCGCGATGTCCGCGACGCGTCCATCACCACTCCTCGTAAGGCTGGCCGTCCCGGGAGCTGCCGGGCGCGCCGGACTTGACGTCGATGATGCCCGGCTGGCCGTCCTCGGAGGTCTCGGTTTCGGCCGGAGGATTGTCAGGATCGGTCTCTTCGTAGACCAGGATCCAGGTGTCGCTGCTCTTGGTGATGGGATCGATGGGGATCTTCCGGAGGTATCCCTGTTCGACCAGGGATTCCAGGCTCGTGGGGTACTTCCCCTTGTCGCCGTAGTGCTGGTCGATGACGTCGCGCAATGTCCGCAGGTTGGTCTTGAGGACCGACTCGCGGGCGCGGAGGGGCACGTCCTTCAGGGCCGGCATGGCGATGGTGGCCAGGATACCGATGATGGCGATGACGACGATCAGCTCGAGGAGCGTGAAGCCGTGCTCCCGCTTGTGGCTGGGGGTGGGATTGCGATAATTGTGGGGATTGCCCATGGACTTGTCTCCTCCCTCACCACTTGCGGTAGGGGACGCCGTTCAATCCGACGCCCTCGGACAGGGAGTACACGTCGTAGACGTCCTCGCCGCCCCAGGAGGTGGCGTCGAAAGCGTCCTGGTAGCTCCGCAGGCCCCACTTGTCCTTGCCGGTCATGGGGTCAACGGGGATCCTGCGCAGCAGCTTGAGCTTCTTGTCGACCTGGCCCACGATGTCCACGCCTTCGACCAGGACGTCGAGCTCCTTGGGATAGCCGTCCGTTCCGAGGTCGACGGGGATCAGGCCCGCGTCGCTGTAGCGCTTGTACTCGTCGACCGCCGAGCGCACGTTCCGCAGGGCCTGCCGGAGCTCCGCCTCGCGGGTGCGCTTGGCGGTGAACTTGGCGACCGGCAGGGTGACCAGTGCGAGAATCGCCATCACGGCGGCCACGGTGACCAGCTCGGCCAGGGTGAAACCGGCCTGAGAGCGGCGGTGGAGCGTCATGGAGCGTCGGCGGAGCATGGTCTTTTCAAGGCCTCCTTTTTACTTCAACGTCTGCCGGTGGCGGAACCTTCCCGGCCCCCTTGCGGTTGCCGCGGAGCGGGCTCGCCGCCCCCCACCTCGATCAGCGCCGGGCGGGTGCGCACGGCCAGGGGTTTGAGCCCGGCGTCGAGGGCCTTGCCTTCAAAGCCCAGCTCGCTCGAACCCGCGGCGAGGGCGCGGAAGGTGATGCGGGCCAGCGTGCCCTTGCCCTTGACCCCCGGCACCTGGCCGAGACGGCTCGCACCGATCACCAGGGCTCCGGGCCGGCCGGAGTCGGACATCACCCGGGCCTCCCCCGCGCCGCCCAGGAATTCGCCGGCGTCCACTTTCTCGACGGCGAGCACCGCCGGGTCGAACGACAGCGAGAGCGGCAGGTGGGAGACGAGCTGGCCGGCCTCGGCCTGCACCCGCACCTCGAACGTATCGCCCGGAGACACGGAGAGCCGGGCGGGGGTGAGCCACAGGCGCACGGCCGGTCCCGAGACCGATGCCGCCGTCGTCACCTTGCCGGCCGCGAGCTGCTCGGCGCCATGGAGGGAAGCAGTCCGCACGGCGATCGAGGCCGTGCCGGAAGCCGCGCCCTGGGAGACCAGGCCCGCCGGCGGCTCCTCGTCGGGCGGCGGCGGGCCTGGTC
>CAXTNS010000910.1:0-2292 GCA_964245465.1 uncultured Thermoanaerobaculia bacterium | reverse complement strand
GGAGCGGCCCTGCGTGGCCGCCCTGTCCTGCTGGCGATCGATCCCTCCCAGGGCGGCCACATGGGGCCGCCCCTACAAGGATCCGGTCCCTACCCGCCCACGTTGTTGATCACGAACCGCCGCTTGCCGATGTACGTGGTGACACCCCGCAGGTCGGTCACGATCACGTCGAGGAAGTGCTCGCCGTTGTCGAAGCCCCGCGTGTCGAGGTCGAACTGCCAGCCCGGGGCGAGGAGGTTCGGATAGCCGGGATAGAAGGACAACGCCAGCACGTCCGGCCGCGGGATGCCATAGACCGCGTTGCCGATCAGGAAGCCGTCGACCAGGATCTGGACCGAGCTCACGCCCTCGAAGTCGAGAGCCCAGCCCGTGACCTCGATGACGCCGTTGTAGAGCAGCCCGCGCAACGTCAGGTCGATGTCGCCGACCGAATTCTCGTTGGGCAGGTTCTCGTCGCAAGCGAAGGTGACCGGGATCTCGGCGATGTTGCGCACCGAGTTGGCGTGGTCCCCCGCCCGGATGGTGATCACGTGCCCGCCCTGGATGTAGGCAGGCTCCTCGTCCGGCGGCTCGGGCGTCAACAGGGCGCCGACGTCGAGCACGAAGCGGAAGCCCGCGTGCGGGCTGTCCTTCAGGCCGGGAAAGTTGCGCTCCACGTCGAGCCGGCGGATGCCGTAGCAGTTGACCGGCCCGCCCAGGGTATTGCTGAACCCGCAGTCCAGGTCCGACCGCCAGAAGACCGCACGGTCGATCAGGAGCTCGACGAAGGCCACACCCGAATCGTCATCCTGCGTGCCGGCGTCCAGAGCCCAGCCGGACACGACGGTGAAACGGCGCTGTGCCACGGCACGATTGCACGAGCCCCGCATCTCGGCCTGCGGCTTGGGGAACTCGATGGTGCCGAACGGTGCCAGCACGTGCTCGACGTTGGAGAACTGGATCGTCCGGGCGGGCAGGGTGACCACCTCGCCGGCCCAACTGCGGATCCGGACCGCCACCGAGTGCAGGCCGTTCAGGTAGTGAGTCGTGTCGAGCTCGAAGGCGTAGCCCGGCTGCGCGGAATTGGGGAAGCTCGGGAACCGCGCCGTCACGCCGGCCCGGACGCGCCCGTAGTGCGCGCGTCCCGCCACCAGGCCGTCGACCAGCACGTCCACGGCCTGGATGCCGTTGTCATCCAGAGCCCAGCCGTGCAGCGGCAGGAGGCCGGAGCCGGCGTTGCCGCCGCCCACGATGCCAC
Organism: uncultured Thermoanaerobaculia bacterium; assembly: GCA_964245465.1. GTDB lineage: Bacteria > Acidobacteriota > Thermoanaerobaculia > Multivoradales > UBA5704 > DATARR01. Next base: position 1,055 of record CAXTNS010000910.1, on the reverse strand, counting down.
CAAAAGAGCCGAAAGGCGGCGCCGCCATGGCCGGAGCCGAGGCCAGCAAGACCGTGCCCAGGGCGAACAACAACGCGGACAACAAGACGTTGCGCTTCATCGCTCCTACCTCCTCCACAACCAGCCCCGGCACAACCACTCCGTTGTGAACCGGAAACGGCCGAATCGTCGGAAACAACCGAAGGACGCGGACCTTACGGGTCAGCCTTCAAGTATTACGTGAACTTTCAGGGATTTTATGGGGATTGGAGAGCGAAGTCAATATTAATCTTCGTCTATAGGGTGAGGAGGAGGCCTCCTCCAAGCGGATGGGGAGAAGGAGCAGGGCTGAGGGAGCTCCTCAGTCCCTGAACACGTCCTGGAGCTGCTCCGCCGTCAACACCCGGTCACTCCACTCCAGGAGACGGTCCGCGTCCGTGGAGCGCACCTGCTCTTCGACTTCAAGGGGCAGAGGACCGAACTTCATGCGGAGCAGCCGGAGCAACATCCGGGCTTCCCCCTCCTGGCGGCCTTCCTGGCGGCCTTCCTGACGGCCTTCCTGACGGCCTTCTTCCCTTGTCTCGCGGGTCCAACGGTCGATGCTGTCCAGCAACATGGTTGCCCCTTCCTCCAGAGTCGTTCCATCGGAGGCTTCCTCTGGAGGCCGTCCGAGGCGCGGCAGGATCACTTTCTTCAACCAGGTCCCGAACGCCCGCCGCAGCGAGTCTTCGCCCGGCGGAATCGTCTGCCGCAAGCGGTCGAAGCTCGCCTGGACCTCTTGCCAGTCGCGGCTCTGCTCGATGCGGAACAGCTCCGCCACCGGATTCGCCAGTGCCGCCAGCTCCTCGCGCGGGTACCTCGCCTCGTCCACCAGCAGATACCGCAACCGAGGCCGGTAGATCTCCGCCGAGGGATCCAGGTCGCCAATCAAGGAACCGAGGTCCGTGGCCACGTTCCACGGCTCCGGTCCATTGTAAACGACCACCGGGATCACCAGCGGCAGCTTCTTCCAGCCCGCCGCCGGCTGGCTCTTCATCAGGCTCTGGTAGAAGAGGCCCACGTAGGCCATGAGGCGG
>CAXTNS010000909.1:1590-2297 GCA_964245465.1 uncultured Thermoanaerobaculia bacterium | reverse complement strand
CCCGCCGGGCCGGCGACGCGGCCGAGGCGGGCTGGCGCGCGGAGCCCGAGCGCCCCGGCGTGCGCCTGTGGGACCTGGAGCAGGTCGCCGCGATCATGGAGTACGACCCGCTCTTCGTCGAGATGGTCGAGCACCCCCGGATCTTCCCCCCCGTGCGCGACCTCCTGGGCGCGGACGTCCGGCTCCTCGACCACGACTACTTCATCACCCCGACGGGCACCACCATCCACCGCGGCTGGCACTACGACGAATCCTTCCCCGGGGTCTACCACCCGCGCTCGACCCTGATGATCAAGGTCTTCTACGTGCTGGACGACATCCCGGAAAACGGCGGCGGCACCATGATCCTCCCCGGTTCGCACGTGTTCCCCTATCAGCCGCCCAACTCCGACGTGCCCGAGGAGCTGCCCGGCGCCGTGCGGCTCGCCCTCCCGGCCGGCGCGGCCTATCTCATGTCCGGCCGCGCCTGGCACTCGGCGGGCAACAACCTCTCCGAAAAGCCGCGCCGGCTACTGATCTACACCTTCGGCCACAAGTGGATGCGGATCTGGGACGGCTACCAGCCCTCGGAGCGGGTGCTGGCGCTCGCCGAGACGCCCATCCGCCGCCAGCTCTTCGGCCTGACCGACCCCTACGGTCCGAACGCGCCGTACCCCGCTTGAAGGAGCCGTGCCCTGATCCGCCTGACCGACGCGCAACGCCTCTTC
>CAXTNS010000909.1:0-1580 GCA_964245465.1 uncultured Thermoanaerobaculia bacterium | reverse complement strand
GCCTTGGCGCCCGGCGAGCTCGCCGCCATCCGCCGCGCCGCCGACGGCGCCGAGGAGCGCTGGCGCCGGCTCCCGGAGCTGCCCGGCTGCCGCATCCCCGAGTTCGAGGAGATCGAGGGCATCCTGGAGTACGACCCCCTGTTCCTCGATCTGGCCGAGCACCCCCGGATCTTCCCCCTCATCCGTGAGGCCCTGGGGCCCGACGTCCAGCTCATCGACCACACCTACCACCTCACGAAGCCGGGCGGCGTGGTGCAGGGAGGCGCCTGGCACAGGGACGTGGGGAAGCGGATGCTCGGGATCCACCACCCCCGCTCGACCATGATGGTCCGGCTGATGATCCCGCTCGAAGACGTACCAAAGGACGGCGGAGCCACGCTCATGCTCCCCGGCTCCCACCGCTTCCCCGCGAACCTCGACCTCCCCCAGGCCGACGTGCCAGAGGCGATGCCCGGGAGCGTCCGCCTCGCCTGCCGGGCCGGGACCGTCTACTTCTTCAACGGCCATCTCCTCCACTGCCCGGGCACCAACCGGAGCGCTGCCACGCGGCGGATGGTCCTCTTCAACTACGGCCACCGCTTCATGCGGATGTGGAAGGGGCACGAGCCCTCGGAGTGGCTCGAGGGCCTCGCCACCACCCCCATGCGCCGCCAGCTTCTCGGCCTCTGGAGGGCCTACTACGGACCCAACGCGGATCCGGAAGCGCACGACCCCGCCCCGGCCGCGACCTGAACGAGAAAGGAGCCGTTCGATGAGCTACCTGGACGTTCCAAGGATCCACTTCTTCGGCCAGTTCCTGGCCAACCCCGGCACGATCAACAACGAGCTGTCGAACTTCGACCCCCACAACCCGACGATCCCACTCTGGAATCCCAGGGGAGTGGCGAACTTCCGGCTCCAGGGGAAGAACGTCAACGGCACGCCGCTCTCCGGAGTGAGACCAGCTCACCGCGATCGCGAACAACCCCGTGGGGATCGTGGTCGAGGCGGCCGGCCCCGACCCGGTGCTTGCCGAAGCGGAGCTCGGCCTGGCTCTGGTGGCCCATGAGCTTCGCGCCCCTGTCCGTCCTGGTGTTCGACGAGTACGACATCCCGAGCAACCCCACCTGGACCGCGGACGTCCAGCCGGTCATGGACCAGTACATGCGGATGTACCCCGGCATGAAGAGCATCCTCGACATGTCCGGCTTCAACACCGTCCAGCAGAACGCCGGCGCCTTGAAAGCCGTGTTCTCCGCCGACGCAGAGCCGAGCGAATGGAGGGGGACGACAATGAATCTTACCTACCGATTGGGAGAGCGCCAGGAGGCTCCTGAGCGTCGACAAACCGGATGGACGTGGCGAGGCCATCGAAATGCGAGATGAGCCCTCTCCAGCTCTCTGGAAGTGGAGAACGCCGCGGAGCCAGCCGTGGCGCGCCGCGATCGGGCTGCCGGCCGTGGTTCCCAGGGGACGCTGCAGTCGACGGACGCGAGCGGCTCGCCGGTTGTGGGGCAGAGCTTGACGAAGCGCCCGGTCTGGGTCCACGCGAGGTAGTGCCCGCTTGCGAGGATCACCCCGTCGTGGATGCGTCCCGGAAG
>CAXTNS010000908.1:0-2299 GCA_964245465.1 uncultured Thermoanaerobaculia bacterium | reverse complement strand
GGCTGTTCCCGCAGCCGGCGCTCCCGGGTGTCCAGCGCCACCTCGCGCTGCGCGAGCTCGCGCGCACGGGTATCCAGCTCGGCTTTCTCAGTATTGGCCAAAGCCGGAGTCTCTTCCTCGACCTCCACCGACTGCGGCTCGGGCCGCAGCTCATTGGTCTGAGGGGTCTCCGGAACCTGAGCGACCTGCGCTTCTTTATCCGTCGACACCTCTCCGGCGCGGTCCTCGCCACCGTTGCAGGCGAAGGTGAACAGCGCCGCTCCGCAGAGGAACGCCGGCAGGAGGGATTGGATCTTGGTGTTTCGCATGGTCAAAGCTCCTCGCAATGCGGATGCCATCACCCGTGAAAACAACGCAATCCCTTGAGAGATTTCGATTTGGACGGCTCCGACTCCATGGAGCGGCAGTTCCGATCTCTCGACCGGAGGACACCCGCGCCCCTTTGGCAGGACGGCTCAGCGTCGGCGGGAGCGGTCGAAGCGGATGACTTCCCCCGGCCGGGACGGTTCTGGGGCAGGCTCCTCCACCTTGGCGGCGGGTTCCGGAGCGGCCTTGGCCGATGGTTTGGCCTCGAAGCGCAGGCCGAAGTCAGCGGACGGATCGGCGAAGGCCGTCAGGGCGGCAAACGGCACCTCGATCCGCTGGCGGGAGCCGCCGAAGGCCAGGAGGACAGAGAAGCTGTCGGACGTGATGTCCAATCCCCAGAACTGGTGCTGGAGGATGATCGTCACCTCCTCCGGGAACTGCTCGCGTAGGAAGCGCGGCACCTCGACTCCGGGGAAGCCCGTGCGGAACCTAATGTAGAGGTGGTGCTCGCCCGGCAGCCCGTGCTCGGCCACCTGCTCCAACACCCGGCGCACGGCGTCGCGCAATGCGTCCTGGAGAATGGCCGGGTAGTCGATCGTTTCGGGGTCCATCAAATGCCTCCGCAATCTCCGTCGAGGGGAGCATGTTCGCGAGGCGAAGGATTTGTCAACCAGGGCTAAGGAGGGTCGACCGTGCCGGCGGGCGTCCAGGGGCCGCAGCGGAGAACGCGCCAGAACGCCTTCCAACTCCCCGTCCAGGCGCCGTACTTACGGATCGCCCCCTCGCCGTAGTGGCTGCACGTGGGCTGGAAACGGCAGCGGACTCCGGTCTTCCCCAGCAGGGGCGAGAGTGTCGCCTGGTAGAGGTGGATCGAGCCGAGGAGGAACTTCGCCGAGAGCTGGTCCTGGGGCGCCCGCGCGAGGTCGAGCCCCAAGACCAGGAGGACGGCCAGGATGGCGATCCACACCTTGAGCCGCCGCCGGCGTTTGAGATCCATGGAAACAGCTTAGCGCGGCTACCAGGGCAAGGTGCCCGTCGCGAGCCGGCCCAGCCAGAGGGCGCAGAGAGCCGCGGCGTTGGCCACGAGAAGGGTTTCGACGCGCACCGGCAGACGCAGGGGCCTCCCGGCGGCCACGGCACCCCAGGCGAGCCAGCCCAGGACCATTTCGAGAGCGACGACGGGAGCCAGGGGGTGGAGCACCAGGGCGGCCCCCCACTCCCCCTTGGCGAGATGAGCGAACGCCCGGGTCATGCCGCAACCCGGGCAGGGCAAGTGAAACAGCCTCCGGCTGAGGCAGATCGCACCGGAGGAATCTCCGGAAGGAACCCAGACGTGGAGGACGGCGAGCCCGGCGAGGCCCAGGAGCCCCGCGAGGAACCAGAGCCGCACGGCCGGACTCGCCATGGCGCCAACCTCAACGGTTCGCCGCGATCCCCTGGAGAACCGCCATGCCACCGGCGAAGAAGATCCAGCACAGCGACAGTAAGAAGAGGATCGTGCCGATGATGCCCATGATCATTCCTGCTTTCGCTAGACCTTCACCCGCGAGCGGAGCACGACCCTCGCGGATCGCTTTCACCTCCTGACTTCCCAGGTACCAGGCGACCGGAGCCAGGAGACCACAGCAAAAGATACCGAGGATTCCCAGCACCAGGGAAGTGATCGCCTGGGTGCTGGCGGACTGCTGTTGGCCAGGATTCGCGACAGTCATAGGTTCCCTCCACTAGAAGCGATTGGCGTATTCGCTGATACCAGGGATCAGAAGCCGCTGTCCATTGACCGCCTTCACGATCAGGATGATTCGGAAGACGAGGATCAGAGGCCAGAGCAGCCAGAGAACGCAGCCCAGCATGCCGAGAACGGGGATGTGCGTGATAATGGCGACCACCACCCAGAGAATGATTTCGGCAATCGTAAGGACCAGCCCATGCTTGGCATGCCACTGTACTTCGGGGTCGTTCTTCTCGGCGACCAGGGGAACCAGGGCCAGGA
>CAXTNS010000907.1:0-2300 GCA_964245465.1 uncultured Thermoanaerobaculia bacterium | reverse complement strand
GGGCCCGGCGTTCGACAAGCAGCTCCTCGACGTCCTGATCCGCCACCACCAGGCCGGCATCAAGACGGCCCGGGCCACGATCGACAACGGGACGAACCCGCAGGCCAAGGACGTCGCGCAGGACATCGTCACCACGCAGACCGCCGAGCTGACCCAGCTGCAGCAGCTGCAGAAGACGGTCGGGACGCCGTGACGCGAGCCCGGCGGGCGGCCGTCGTGACGCTGGCCGTCGTCCTGCTGACCCTGGGCGTCAACACCCTCACCGTCCGTCCGGGCCATGAGATGTTCGGCGGCGTGGTCCGGGGCGTTGCCAATCTCACGGTGGAGGATGCCCATGGCCTGATCCGCGAGCCCAAGGCTATCCTCGACGTCACCCCTGAGATGCAGCGCCGCATCCAGGTCGAGTACGGCAACGCCAACGGCAACATCAGCGTCACCGGCGGCTGGCCCAGCTACTTTTCGATCAACAACTTCCAACTCGTTGCCGGCCGTCTCTTCAACCCCAACGAAGAGCGGGGACGGCGGCGGGTGGCCGTGCTGGGCGCCAACGTGGGAGACCTCCTCCAGACGACCTCGGAAGACCTGATCGGCAAGACCCTCCGCATCCAGGGCGTCCCCTTCGAGGTGATCGGCGTCCTGGCCCCCAAAGGCTCTTCCGGCTTCCAGAACCCAGACGACGGCGTCTACGTCCCTCTCTCCACGGCCCAGTTCCGGGTATTCGGCACAGACCGCGTCCAGTCCATCAGCGTCCAGGCCGTGAGCGATTCGCAGATGGATGCGGCCCTCGCGGAGATCGATCAGGTTTTGCGCCGCGAGCACCGTATCCGCGCCACGCAGCCGAGCGACTTCACCGTGCGCAACCAGACGACCCTGGTGCAGACCTTTCAGGAGACCACGCGCACCTTTTCCTTCCTGCTCGCCGGCATCGCCCTCGTCTCGCTGCTCGTGGGCGGCATCGGCATCATGAACATCATGCTCGTCTCGGTGACCGAGCGCACCCGCGAGATCGGCGTCCGCAAGGCCCTGGGAGCCCGCCGGCGGGACATCCTCCTGCAGTTCCTCATCGAGGCCCTGGTGCTCTGCCTGGCCGGCGGCACCATCGGCGTCCTGGCGGGCTGGGGCGGCGCCCAGGCCCTCTCGCGCATGGCCGGCTGGACCACGGCCGTCTCCCTCGACGCCGTGGCCCTGGCCTTCTTCTTCTCGGGAGCCGTGGGAGTCTTCTTCGGCCTCTGGCCCGCTCGCCGGGCCGCGAGCCTGGACCCTATCGAGGCCCTGCGATATGAATAGGGGCGGATCCTCAACCTCGTGATCCCATCCGAGAAAGGAGAAGCCTTGATGCCGACGACGCCGAAGATCGCCGAGTTGCTGACCGCCGAGCTTGACCGCGAGGCGGCCAGCACCCGCCGCGCGCTGGAGCGGGTCCCGGAAGGAAAGAACGATTGGAAGCCGCACGAAAAATCCATGGAGCTCGGCTATCTCGCGGGGCTCGTCGGGACCATGCTGTCCTGGGTGGCCGCGATCATCGAGCAGAAGGATCTGGACCTTGCCGCACCGGGAGAGTTCGGGTCCGGGGCCTTTGAAACCAACCAGGAGCTCCTGCAGGCCTTCGACAAGGCCGTGGCCCGGGCCAAGAAAGCCCTCGCCACCGCCACCGACGAGCACCTCCTGACGACGAACTGGAAGCTGCTCGTCCAGGGCAAGGTGGTGATGGAGCAGACCCGCTACGTCGCCATTCGCGACTCCGTCCTCAACCACATGGCGCACCACCGGGGCCAGCTCACCGTCTACCTGCGGCTCAACGACGTCCCCGTCCCCTCCCTCTACGGGCCGACGGCGGATGAGAAAGGCTTCTGACCGCGGTATCATCGCCCCTGCGCGATGAGCAAAGTCACCTGTCCTGTCTGCGAAGCTCGGGTCCCTCTGCCGAAGCGGCGCCGTCCGCTCTCGGGTCCGGGACCCGGCCGCGCCTGCGAGAGTCCCCTCTGCCCCAACTGCGACACAGACCTCAGCGAGCAGATCGCCGAGCACCACGCGCACCGGAAGAAGAGGAAGCTCGGCGTCTTCGCGAAGTCCATGATCGCCTTCGTGATCCTGGGCTTCCTCTGCATCGCGGGGGGCATCACCGTCCTCGGCATGGACCCGGATCCGCCTTGGGCGCCCCCCGTGGAGCAAGGCTTCATGGTCGGCACGCAAGTCTTCTTCGCCTTGGCCCTGCTGATGAAGCTGGCGTACAAGCTTTTCGAGGAGAGCGACCGGTTGGGCTGAGGTGAACGGCCACGGCCGCAAGGCTCCCGTAAGCG
>CAXTNS010000906.1:1084-2306 GCA_964245465.1 uncultured Thermoanaerobaculia bacterium | reverse complement strand
GGCCGTGGCCTGCCGCGGCGAGCGGCTCACCTTCGGCGAGCTGAGCCGGCGGTCGAACGGGCTGGCCCATCTCCTGCGCTCCCGCGGAGTGGCCCTCGAAAGCCGGGTCGGCCTCTGCCTGCCGCGCTCGGTCGACGCCATCGTGGCGATCTTCGCCATCCTCAAGGCTGGCGGCGCCTACGTGCCACTCGATCCAGGCGCGCCGAAACGGCGCCTGGGCTACATCCTGGCGCAGGCTGGGGTGTCGCTCGTGCTCACGTACGAAGAGTTGCGCTCCGCGCTGCCGAAGGGGCGCTACGGCTTCCTCTCGCTCGACCGCGAGGCGGCCGAGTCCGCGGCGGTGGACCCGCCGGCACCGCTCGCCGCTCCCGGCAACCTGGCCTACATCCTCTACACCTCCGGCTCCACCGGGCTGCCCAAGGGGGTGATGATCGAGCACCGCTCCGTGACGAACCTGCTCGCCGCCCTGCGCGAGACGGTCTACCGGGGTGTCGCCTCTCCGCTGCGCGTGGCGCTCAACGCTCCCCTCGTCTTCGACGCTTCGGTCAAGCAGTGGATCCAGATCCTGGACGGCCACACGTTGCACGTTCTTCCCGAGGACGTCCGGCTCGATCCCCCCCGGCTGCTTGCGCTGCTCGGGAGAGAGGGGATCGACGTGCTGGACTGCACGCCCAGTCAGCTCGGCTCCCTGCTCGCGGCGGGGCTGCTCGGCGAGGATGGCCCCCGGGTGGGCCGCGTGCTGGTGGGGGGCGAGGAGGTGACCCGGGCGCTCTGGAGCGCGCTGGCCGCGAGCCCGCGGACCCGCTTCTACAACGTCTACGGTCCCACCGAGTGTACGGTGGACACCACGGCCGCCGAGATGGCCGCCTTCCCCTCCCGGCCGACGCTCGGCCGGCCGCTGGCGAACGTGCATGCCGAGGTCCTCGATCCGTGGCTCAACCCGGTTCCGGTGGGGGTCCCCGGCGAGCTGCTCATCGGCGGGGACGGGCTGGCACGAGGGTACCTCGACCGTCCGGACCAGACGGCGGAGCGGTTCATCCCCGACCCCTGGCCCTCCTCGCCCGGCTCGCGCCTCTACCGCAGCGGCGACCTCGCTCGCTTCCTGCCTGACGGTACTCTGGAGTTCCTCGGCCGCGTCGATCGCCAAGTCAAGGTGCGCGGCTTCCGGATCGAGTTGGGGGAGATCGAGACCGTGCTCGCCGAGCACCCGGCGGTGCTGGAG
>CAXTNS010000906.1:521-1074 GCA_964245465.1 uncultured Thermoanaerobaculia bacterium | reverse complement strand
GCGACGCGAGCCCGGGCACCCAGAGCCGGCCCGCCGGGGTCGAGAGCGCGGTGAGGCCGTCCGCTGGGTCGTGAAGCTCGACCGTCGCATCGAGCACGCAGCCCGCCCCGCGGTCCTGCGCCAGGAGGGGGACGACGCGCGGCTGGTGGCCTACGCGGCGCTCCGGCCGGGGGCGCCGGCGCCGGCCGTGGACGAGTTGCGGGAGCACCTGAGAAAGAAGCTGCCGGACTACATGGTGCCGGCGACCCTGGTGGCGCTCGCCGAGTTGCCGCGCACGCCCAACGGCAAGGTGGACCGCGCGGCGCTCCCCGCGCCGGTCGCGGCGCCGGAGCCGCGGGCGCCGGTGGAACTGCCGCCGCTCGAAGAGGTCCTTGCCGGCATGATGTCCGAGGTCCTGGGCGTCGAGCGCGTCGGGGTTCCGCCTCGCCAGCCGATCCAGCGGGTCGCGCGGGCCGCGGTCCCCCTCGTGCATCGCCAGGATGCGCGTCTCCGACCGGGGCGACTCGGGCAGGCGGTCGATGACAGCCGCATGGACACGCCCGCTCGACTGTTG
>CAXTNS010000906.1:0-511 GCA_964245465.1 uncultured Thermoanaerobaculia bacterium | reverse complement strand
TCCTTGCCGGCATGATGTCCGAGGTCCTGGGCGTCGAGCGCGTCGGGGTGTCCGACAACTTCTTCGAGCTGGGAGGGCACTCCCTGCGCGCCCTTGAGCTGATCTCGATGGTTCAGAGCACCTTTGGCCTTGAGATCCCCCTGTTCCATCTGTTCGATTCTCCGACCGTCGCGGGGCTCGCGGCCTACCTGCGCGAAGATCCCGAGAGGCTGGAACGGGTGGAGGCGACCGCCGCCATCCTGCTTCAGGTGACCGGACCCGGATCCATGGGAGACCTGCACGGATGAGCCAGCGATCCTTCCGGTTGACCGCCGAGCAGCAGCGCCGTCTCCAGGAGGAGCTGCGCCGCAAGGGGCTGGCCGCCGGGGCGGCGGCGATCCGGCCGCGGGAAGGCGCGGGGGAGCGCCCGCTCTCCGCCGCCCAGCAACGGATCTGGTTCCTCGAGCAGTTGGAGCCCGGGGGAGGGGCGTACAACATGCCGGCGGCGATCCGCCTGAGCGGGCGGGTGGAC
>CAXTNS010000905.1:0-2325 GCA_964245465.1 uncultured Thermoanaerobaculia bacterium | reverse complement strand
CTCCTCCACCGCCACCCCGGCCGCCGCGGCCACCGCGATCACCGCCACGGTCGCGGTCACCGCCGCCGTTGCGCTCGCGCTCGCCGCCACCGCCGGCCATCGCCATCTCCATCCCCTCGTACTGAGCGGGGTCGTAGTCGGGCGACTCCATGATGACGGCTTTCCTCGACAGCCGGATCTTGCCCTGCTCGTCGATGTTGACGACCTTGACGGAAACCTCGTCACCTTCCTTGAGCACGTCCGCGACCTCGCGCACCCGGTAAGGGGCGATCTCGCTGATGTGCAGGAGGCCGTCGGTGCCCGGCATGATCTCGACGAAAGCCCCGTAGTTCTCGACCCGCCGGACTTGGCCGGTGTAGACCTTGCCGATCTCGGGCACCTCGGTCAGGTGCTCGACCATCTGGATGGCGAGCCGCGCCGCCCGCTCGTCGGGCGAGGCGATGATGACCTTGCCGTCGTCCTCGATCTCGATGTCGCAGCCGGTCTCCTCGATGATCGAGCGGATCGTCTTGCCACCGGGTCCGATGACGTCACGGATCTTCTCCTTGGGGATCTGGAGGGTGTAGAGCCGCGGCGCGAACTTCGACATCTCGCCCCGAGGCTGGGGAAGAGCCTTCTCCATGATGCCCAGGATGTGCATGCGCCCGGCCTTGGCCTGCTCCAGGGCCACCTTCATGATCTCGCGGGTGACGCCCGTGATCTTGATGTCCATCTGGAGGGCGGTCACACCCTCGCGGGTGCCGGCCACCTTGAAGTCCATGTCGCCGTAGTGGTCTTCCTGGCCGGCGATGTCGCTGAGGACGGCGAAGTTGTCGTCGCCCTTGATCAGGCCCATGGCGACCCCCGCCACCGGCGCCAGGAGCGGCACGCCGGCGTCGAACATGGCGAGCGAGCCGCCGCAGATCGAGGCCATGGAGGAGGAGCCGTTCGACTCCAGGATGTCCGAGACCACCCGGATGGTGTAAGGGAAGTCGTCCTCGTGCGGCAGCACCGGCAGGAGGGCCCGCCGGGCCAGCACGCCGTGGCCGATCTCACGCCGGCCGGCGCTGCGCAGGAACTTCACCTCACCCACGGAGAAAGGCGGGAAGTTGTAATGCAGCATGAACTTCTGGACGCTCTCGCCCTCGTACTCCTCGATGAGCTGGGCGTCCCGCTTGGTGCCCAGGGTGGCCGTGACCAGGGCCTGGGTCTCGCCGCGGGTGAACAGCGCCGAGCCGTGAGTGCGGGGCAGCAGCCCGGTCTCGACCTCGATGTTCCGGATCTCGTCCAGCCGCCGGTTGTCGAAGCGGGTGCGCTCGTTGAGCACCACCTCGCGGAGGATCTCCTCTTCGAGGCGGCTGATGACCTTCTTGATCTGACCCTTCTTGGCCTCTTCCTCTTTGGGAACCTGCTCGAGGTAGGGCTTGACCACGGCGTTGACCGCGTGCTTGCGCTCGAACTTCTTCTTGGTGAAGAGGGCGGCCTTCAGGGGGGCGTAGAGGTCCCCCTTGACCTGCTCGTAGAGCGACTCGGGGTAGACCTCGGGGGCCGTCCACATGGGCTTCTCGCGGTTGCCCTCGCGGAACATCTCGTGCTGGGCCTTGATGATCTTCTGGATCTCCTGGTGGCCGCGCCAGATGCACTCCAGCATCAGCTCCTCGGAGACCTGGTTGGCTCCGGCCTCCACCATCACCACCGCCTCCTCGGTACCGACCACGACGAGATCCAGATCCGACACGTCGCGCAGGCTGTTGGCGGGGTTCATCACCACCTCGCCGTTGACCAGGCCCACCCGCACCGCGCCCACCGGGTGGTAGAACGGGACGTCGGAGAGCACCAGCGCCACCGAGGCGCCGTTGATGGCCAGGATGTCGGGATCGTTCTCGCTGTCGGCCGAGAGGCAGAAGGCGATGATCTGGGTGTCTGCGGTATAGCCCTCGGGGAACAGGGGGCGCAGGGGACGGTCGATCTGGCGGGAGGTGATGATCTCCTTCTCGGTGGGCCGTCCCTCACGCTTGAAGAAGCCGCCCGGGATGCGCCCGGCCGCGTAGGTGTACTCGCGGTAGTCCACCGTGAGCGGCAGGAAGTCGCGCTCGGCGGGACCCTTGTGCTCCATGCAGGCGGTCGCGAGCACGACCGTGTCGCCATAACGGATGGTGCAGGAGCCGTTGGCCTGCTTGGCCAGGTGACCCGACTCGATGATCATGGTCCCTGAGCCGATGGCAATCTCTTTGCGTTGCTTCATGGATGTCTTCTTTCTTTTCTTGTTTTCTCTTCTCTCTCGTCTGCCTACGGTGCCGGACCGGCCCACGGCGGTGGGTTCCAGAAGCTGGTCGGATCGACCAC
>CAXTNS010000904.1:0-2327 GCA_964245465.1 uncultured Thermoanaerobaculia bacterium | reverse complement strand
CCCTTTCACCATCACCAGCGGGAGGTCTTTTCCGTCCCGGCGGTCGAGCTCGCGGACCAGGTCGCGCCAGGCGCCGGTCTGGACCCCCATCGGGATGCCTGGAACGCCGACGATCCCGGACACGGGCTGATACTGAAACCTCGCGAGCGCGAGACAGAGGACGGCCGGTACGAAGGCGAAACGCCCCCACCGGGACTGCGCGAGCCTCACCGCTCCCAGGGCCAGGGCCAACGCCAGCGGCGGCTCACATATCAGCAGGTTGCGAGGCGAAAGCAACGGCGTGCCCCGGAGCGCGAAGGCCAGGGCCACGATGAGTGGAACCAGCAGCAGAGCCGCCAGCAGAACGTTGACCGCCAGGGGCCGGCCCGCGCCGGACGACCTCGCGCGCCACCGGTCCGGCAGCGACGAGAGCCAGGGCCAGCCGAGCACCAAGAGGCCGAGCACCCCCAACGCCAGGGGGACCGACACCGTGAACCGCAGGAGGCCATGCAGTTCCTGCTCGACGGCGCCGGGGCTGTACCCCTCGGCCAGAAGGACCTGCCGGGCGGCCGGCAAGAGATACCGCGACGCCACGAGAGGCAGCCCGGCCGCGAGGAGGAGCCCGGCCAGCAGCAGCAACGCGCCCCATTTGCGAGGCAGGAACTCCCGGGAGCCGGATTCCGCGATGCCGGCGGGATGGGCCGGCAGGCGCTTTCGCCACAGGAAGGCAGACACCAGCAGGACGAGCATGGCGGCCATCGCCGGCAGGAAAACCGGCGGGGCACCCAGACCCGCCACCTTCTCCATATAGGAGGCCGCGCGGCTCACAGAAGATCCCTGGATGGCAAGGTAGTCGAGCGGCATCCCCTTGCCCGCGATCTGGTAGGCAAGGGCCGGCAGCCAGGCGATGAAGGTCGCCATGCCGCAGCCGAACGCCAGCAACGCCGGCCGGGCGGCGCGGCGCGAATCCTCGTCCCCGGCCAACAGCAGCCACAAGGCGATGAGGCCGTGGGGAAGCAGCGCGAGCAGCGCGAAGTAGTGGGTGTAGGCGGCGGCGGCGACCAGGAGCCCGTAAACGATCCGGTTGCGGGCGGAGGGCTCGCCGAGCGACCGCAGGAAGAACAGGTGAGCCGCGACCGTGAGCATCACCGCCAGCGCGTAGGACCTCGCCTCCTGGGAGAAAGCGATGTGGAGCGGGTTCGTGGCCAGCAGCGCGGCCGCGGCGAGCCCCACCCAGATCCCTCCGATCCGCCGGCCCACGAAGCCGAGCAACGCGATCGAGGCCACCCCCAGCAGCATCGGCAGGGAGCGGACCGCGGTCTCCGTCGTTCCGAACAGGGTGACCCAGGGCAGATACAGCAGGTACCCGAGCGGCGGGTGGGGCTCGTGAAAGGCCGAGCGTCCCACGATGGAGGCGATCGATCTCAGCGAGAAGCCCTGGATGCGGAAGGCGTAGAGCTCGTCGCAGTCGTAGGCCGGCAGTCCGAGGTCATGGAGACGGAGGAGCGCGCCGAGGATCACGAGCGCCGTCAAGCCCCACGCGAACAGGGCGCGCTCCCTCGCGGAGACGTGGACAGAAGAGCTCTCTCTGCTCATGGCGCTTGCCGTGCCTCTTTTTACAGGGCCACCGAACGGGCGGTGAGGTCATGCATGATGCATGCCCCATGACAGAGCCTATGCGCGACTAGAACACCGGCAGGTCGCCCGTCGGGATCAGGGCGTCGAAGGTGCCGTCCTCCCGCACGGGCACGAGCACTCCCGGTTTCCAGGCCCGGAGCGGCGGCCGGAGCGTGGTGGCCAGCTCTTCCTGGTCGATCTGGTCCAGGAAGGCCCGGAGCGCGCTCTTGTAGGCGCTGCAACGCGCCTTCACCGTCTCCTCGGGGTCCGGGGTGAAGGCGGTCACCGGCTGGACCTTCTTCCCGCCATATCCCAGGATCGAGTGATGGAGAACCTCCCATTCGAGGAAGTCCTTGAAGGTCTTGAGCACCATCTCGCGGTCGAGGGCCTGGACCTCCGCCCGCGCGCCGGGATTCCTCTTGAGAAGCCGCTCATAGAACCGGTCCCAGAGCGCCTGGATGATCCGCACCTTGGACAGGGCGGACACGCTCTCCCCGGCGGCGAACAGGCTGGCGGCCAGGAAGTCGAAGATGTCCTCGCGCACCGCCTCCGGGAACCGGAACCTGTAGAGATAGTCGAAGGCCAGTTGGCCCTGGATGGCGTCCTCGAACCCCTCCCGGGAGACGGCGCGGGCCAGGCACAGGTCGAACAGGTCGCTAGCTGTCGGGGGCGCCGCCTCCCGCAGCTCTTCGACGCGCTTGCGGAGGCTCCCCGCCTGAAGCGCCGGAGCC
>CAXTNS010000903.1:0-2332 GCA_964245465.1 uncultured Thermoanaerobaculia bacterium | reverse complement strand
CCGGCTCCGGGTCCTCGCGCCGACGCCCGCCAGCACCTCGACCGCCAGGGCCGCGAAGCCCAGGAGAGACCGGCTCGCCACGATGGCCAGGACCGCCAGCCCCACCGCCGCCAGCCCCGAAAGCCGCCACCAGCCCTGCTCCCGCGCCGACAGCGCGGCCAGCGGCAGCAGGATCACCAGCCAGGCCGCGAGGAGGTTGTGGTGGCCGAGAGGCATGGCCGCCCGGGGCGAGCCCAGGAGCATCCAGTCGAGAAGAGCCCACAAGGAAATCCCCGCCATGGTGAGCGCCAGCGCCCGCAGACCCAGGCGCCGGTCCGCCTCCAAGCGCCAGCAGCAGGAGGAGGACGGCCGTCCAGCCCGCCCGCGGCACCGGCGAGGCCCAGCAACTCGCGGCCACCGCCACCCAGAGCGCGGCCGGGAGCAGGCGCCCCGTGGCGCCCAGCCGGAGCGGGTCCCGCCAGGGGACACCGGTCCAGAAGAGAACGCCGAGCAGCGAGAGCGCCGAAGCCACCGCGGCCGGTGACGACGCTCCCCACGCGAACGTCCCGCACCAGGCGCCGAACAGGGCGAGAAGCAGGGAGGGGACGAGGCCGGCCATGGCGAGGGGCATTGTAGTAGGGGGCGAGTGATATCCTTGTCTCCTCTCTGCAGTGAACCCTTCCAGGAGAAATCCGAGATGACCGTAGATACCGTGAGCAGCAGCGTTTCCAAGATCCTCGACTCCCTGGGCATCGAGGCCGAGAACCACGGCGCCTTCGACGGCGAGTGGATCAAGACCCATGGCGAGAGGGTGGAGTCCCTGAACCCCGCCACCAGCGAGCCCCTCGCCGCCGTGCGCCTGGCGACCGGGGAAGACTACGAGCGGGTGGCCGCCGTCTCCCTCGAAGCCTTCCGCGAGTGGCGCACCTGGCCCGCGCCGCGGCGGGGCGAGATCGTCCGCCAATTGGGCGAAGAGCTGCGCCTCCACAAGGAGGACCTCGGCCGGCTGGTGACCCTGGAGGTCGGCAAGATCCTCTCCGAGGGTCTGGGCGAGGTGCAGGAAATGATCGACATGGCGGACCTAGCCGTGGGCATGTCGCGCCAGCTCTACGGCCTCTCCATGCACTCCGAGCGGCCGAGCCACCGGATGTACGAGCAGTGGCATCCCCTGGGACCGGTGGGCATCATCACGGCCTTCAACTTCCCCGTGGCCGTCTGGGCCTGGAACGCCATGGTGGCCGCCGTCTGCGGCGACTCGATGATGTGGAAGCCCTCGCACCAAGCGCCCCTCACCGCCATCGCCGTCACCAAGATCGCGGACCGGGTGCTCCGGACGAATTCCGCCCCGCCCATCTTCAACCTCGTCATGGGCGGCCGCACCGGCGTGGGCGAGCGCCTGGTGGCGGACCCCCGCGTGCCCCTGATCTCGGCCACGGGCTCGACCCGCATGGGCCGCGAGGTGGGCAAGGTGCTGGCGGACCGCTTCGGCCGCTCCCTCCTGGAGCTCGGCGGCAACAACGGCATCCTCGTGATGGACGACGCCGACCTGGATCTCGCTCTGCGGGCCGTGCTCTTCGCGGCCGTGGGCACCGCCGGCCAGCGCTGCACCACCACCCGCCGCCTCTTCCTCCAGAAGGGAATCGCCGCCGAGATGAAGCGCCGCCTCGTCAGCGCCTACGGCTCGATCCCCATCGGCGACCCCAGTGAGCACGGCACGCTCATGGGGCCGCTGATCGATCAGACCGCCGTGGACAACATGATGGCGGCCCTGGAGCGGGCCAAGGACGAAGGCGGAAAAATCCTCTACGGCGGCAAGCGGATCGACCGGCCGGGCTTCTTCGTGGAGCCCACGCTCGTCGAGGTGCCTCGGCAGCTCCCCATCACCTGCGACGAGACCTTCGCGCCCATCCTCTACCTCATGGAGTTCGAGGATCTAGACGAGGCCATCCGCATCCACAACGAGGTGCCGCAGGGTCTCTCCTCGGCTATCTTCACCCTCAACATGCGGAGCGCCGAGCGGTTCCTCTCGGCGACCGGCAGCGACTGCGGCATCGCCAACGTCAACATCGGCACCTCAGGCGCCGAGATCGGCGGCGCCTTCGGCGGCGAGAAGGAGACCGGTGGCGGCCGCGAGGCCGGCTCCGATTCCTGGAAGGCCTACATGCGCCGCCAGACCTGCACCCTCAACTGGGGCACGGAACTACCGTTGGCGCAGGGGGTGGAGTTCAAGGTGGGGGCGTAGAAGGAGACGAGAGCGGCACCACCACCCCCGCCCGGGCATAAATGCCCGGGCTAGGCAAAACAGCCGGGTGAACCCGACTGCTGGAGTCCCCTTCAGGGGGCTCTTTTCAAC
>CAXTNS010000902.1:0-2337 GCA_964245465.1 uncultured Thermoanaerobaculia bacterium | reverse complement strand
GGATGAGGCAGCGGCGGGGCGACGGCGATGGCGAAGCGCTACCGGGTCACGCTGACGGAGGAGGAGCGTGCCGAGCTCGAGCGGATGATCTCGCGCGGCAAGGCCGCCGCCCGCGAGCTGGCGCACGCGCGGGTCCTGCTCCAGGCCGACGAGGCGGAAGGCGGTCCGGGGTGGGCCGATGAGACGATCGCCGCGGCGGTGCGGGTGAGCGTGCGCACGGTCGAGCGGGTACGCCAGCGGTTCGTGGAGCAGGGGCTGAGCGCGGCGCTGCTGCCCAAGCCTTCTCCACGGATCTACGCGCGCAGGCTGGACGGCGAGCGGGAGGCCTATCTGGTGGCGCTGGCTTGCGCCCGGCCGCCCGGGGGCAAAGCGCGCTGGTCGCTGCGCTTGCTGGCCGAGCGCATGGTCGAGCTGGAGCACGTGGACGCACTCTCGCACGAGACCGTGCGCCAGACGCTCAAAAAAACGAGCTCAAGCCGCACCTGAGGAAGATGTGGTGCATCCCGCCGAAGCAGTCGGCGGAGTTCGTCTGCCACATGGAGGATGTGCTGGAGGTCTACCATCGGCCGAGCGACCCGAAGCGTCCGGTCGTGTGCCTGGACGAGACCTTCACCCAGCTGATCGGCGAGACGCGGGAGCCGCTGCCGCCAGCGCCTGGACGCGTCGAGCGCTACGATTGCGTCTACGCCCGCAACGGCACCGCCAGCCTGTTCCTGGCCTTCGAGCCCTCGGCCGGCTGGCGCCACGTGGCGGTGACGGACGGTCGCAAGCGGGCCGATTGGGCCGCGTTCGTCCGGGCTCTGCTCGAGGGGCGGTACCGGGACGCCGAGAAGGTCGTGCTGGTCATGGACCAACTCAACACGCACGCGCCGGCGAGCCTGTACGAGGCCTTCCCACCCGAGGAGGCCAGGCGCCTCGCCGAGAGGCTCGAGATTCACCACACGCCCAAGCACGGATCCTGGCTGAACATGGCCGAGATCGAGTTCAGCGCCCTGACCCGCGACCTGCCGGAGCGGATCGGCGACAAGCCGGCGCTAGAGCGGCATGGGAGGGCCTGGGAGCAGGCCCGGAACGGGGCCGAGGTCACGGCCCGCTGGCGCTTCACCACCGCCGACGCCAGGATCAGGCTCCACAAGCTCTACCCGACACTCAATGCCTGACGGAGTACTAGATGTTTGGTCCCGGGATCTGATGGTGCACTCTTCTCCCGCGAGTGGAAGGAGGCACGATGGGACAGGTTCACCATGGGAGCGCCACGACGACGGCGGCGATCCGTCGAGCGATACAGCATAGTGAAGCGAGCCTGAGGCGGCTCGCCACGCGCTACGGGATCAATCCGAAGACGGTCGCCAAGTGGAAGAAGCGGACTTCCACGGCCGACCGGCGCGCCGGCCCTCGCGAGCCGAAGTCGACGGTGCTGTCGGTGGACGAGGAGGCCGTCATCGTCGCTTTCCGCCGGCGCACCCTCCTGCCGCTCGACGACTGCCTCTACGCCTTGCAGCCGACCGTCCCGCGTCTGACGCGCTCATCGCTGCACCGCTGCCTACAGCGTCACGGCGTCTCGCGGCTGCCCGACACCGAGGGCGACAAGCCGCGGCGCTCGAAGTTCAAGCGCTACCCGATCGGCTACTTCCATCTCGACGTCGCCGAGGTGCGGACCGGGGAAGGCAGGCTCTACCTCCTCGTGGCCATCGACCGGACCTCCAAGTTCGCCTTCACCGAGCTGCACGAGAAGGCCACCCGCCGCGTCGCCGGCGACTTCCTCAGGGCCCTTGCCGCCGCCGTGCCCTACAGGATCCACACGGTGCTCACCGACAACGGCACGCACTTCACCGATCCGTCCGGCGACGGCTGGACGCCCGAGGACATCAAGGCGATGCGGGCCGAGGGGGCGCCCTTCCGATGCCACGCCTTCGAGGCGGCGTGCGCCGACCTCGACATCGAGCACCGGCTGACCAGGCCGCGCCATCCTTGGACGAACGGCCAGGTCGAGCGCATGAACCGGACCATCAAGGACGCCACCGTCAAGCGCTTCCACTACGAGAGCCACGACCAGCTCCGCCAGCACCTCGCCGACTTCGTCGCCGCCTACAACTTCGCCCGCCGCCTGAAGACCCTACGCGGCCTCACGCCCTACGAGGCCATCTGCAAGGCCTGGACGGACGAGCCGGCCAGCTTCATCCATGACCCGCACCATCAGACCCCGGGACCAAACATCTAGGCCGCCATCGCGAGCTACAAACGGATGCGCTCGATCGCGCTCTGGGTGATCCTGCGCTCGCTCCGGATGTAAAGCCGCGTCGTCCTGGCGTCGGCGTGGCCGGCGAGCTCCTGCGC
>CAXTNS010000901.1:0-2340 GCA_964245465.1 uncultured Thermoanaerobaculia bacterium | reverse complement strand
CATGCACCCTGGCGGCCACGGGCGGATCGAGCTTGCGCGCCACCCAGACGAAGTCCCGGTCGCCGGAGAGATGGCGGGCCAGCTTCTTCACGTCCAATCCAGGGACGGCGGCGGCGATCTTCCGCGCCGCGTCCGCCGGATCCTCGATCTCCGGCGGCACCGCGTAGGCGGAGTCGACCTGGACGGAGACGGCAAGCTCCCGGCCGTGGGCGTCGTAGATCGTCCCCCGCGGCGGATCGAGCGTCACGACCCGCTGCTGCTGCCGCTCGGCCTTGCCCGCATAGTGCTCGTAGCGCAGCACCTGCAGGTCGTAGAGCCGGGCCGCGATCAGCAGCACCCAGGTGGCGCCCAGGCCGGAGACGATGGCGAGCCGCCGGATCACGGCAGCTCCTCCCAGAAGACCACCTGATCCAGGGCCGGCGCCTGCATGCCCAGCTCCTTGGCCGCCCGCCGCTGGATCTGCGAGGGGCTCGCGAGATAGGCCGCTTCCAGCCGGCGCTGGCGCTCTTCCCGCGTCAGCTTGGTCAGCTCCTTCTCCAACTGGTCGATGTGGTAGCCCGTGCGCGTCACTTCGAGATGGATCCAGGTGTAGACCAGGAGCCCGCCGCCTAAACACACGACGACCAGCAGGACCAGCGCCAGCTCGCGCACGCGGCGGCGGTCGCGCTCGCGCACGAGGTAGGAGTTGACCACCGGCCGCGTGAAGGCGTAGGCGTTCCTCAACGTTGAGAAGCCTCCTGGAGCTTGCGCGCCGCCCGCAGACGGGCCGAGCGCGAACGGGGATTCACCTCCACCTCGGCCTCGCTGGGCCGCAGGGGCTTCCTCGTCAACACCTCGATCAACTGGCTCTCCGAGCGCGAACGGCCGGTGACCAGGTCGATCTCGCCCCGCGCCAGGTCGCGCAGGGTGTTCTTGACGATCCGGTCCTCCAGGCTGTGATAGGAGATGACGACCAGACGACCGTCCGCTTCCAGCAGGTCGATCGCTTCCTGGAGGAAGGCCTCCAGGCCGGCCAGCTCCTGGTTGACCTCGATCCGCAGGGCTTGAAAGACCAGCGTCGCGGGGTCGATCCGCTCCTCGCGCACGGCGCGCGGTCCCTTGGTCGTCCTCTTGGCTTGGGTGATCAGGCGCCGGAGCTCGCCCGTGGTCTCGATGGGCTTCTGCTCCCGCGCCCTCGCGATCGCCCGGGCGATACGCCGCGCCTGCTTCTCCTCCCCATACTCCCTGATGATCCTTTCCAACTCACCCTCCGAGGTCTCTTGGACCAGATCCGCAGCGGTCACGTCGCTCATCCCCATCCGCATGTCGAGCGGCCCGTCGAACCGGAAGCTGAAGCCCCGGCCGGGCGTGTCGAGTTGCAATGAGGAAACGCCCAGGTCGGCCAGGGCGCCCACGACGGGATCCTTCCCGCCGCGGATGCCGATGCCGGCCAAAGCCTCCTTGAGGTGGTGGAATCGCGCGTGGACGAGGCGCACCCGGGAGCCGAACCTCTCGAGCCGCCGGCCAGCCCGCTCCAGCGCTTCGGGGTCGCGGTCGATCCCGACCAGCCGGACGTCCGGCGAGGCGGACAGCAGGGCCTCGGCGTGCCCGCCCAGCCCCACGGTCGCGTCGACGAACAGCCCGCCGCGCTCCGGAGCCAACTGCTCCAGGGTCTCCGCGACCATGACGGGCAGGTGCTCGGCGTCCAACGGCCCGATTCGCCTCCCTTGGCTTCCGCCCAGGCCCGCTCAGATTCCCTGCGAGCTGAGGGCATGGAAGTCCTCGTCCGTGAAGGGCTGTTCCGCGAGCCGGGCCACGAAACGCTCGTGACTCCACACCACCAGGTGGTTGAGCTGGCCGCTCACCACCACGTCGCCGTTCATGCTGGCGCTCTCCCGCAGGATCTGGGGGATGAGGATCCGCCCCTGGACGTCCAGCCGAACCTGCTGCCCGAAGTAGTTGACCCGCTCCAGGTAACGCATCTTCGTGCGGTCGGTCGACGGCATGGCCGCCAGGCGCTGCTCAATCTCCTCCCAGACCGGCAAGGGGTATAGCAACGCCGAGTCGCCCTGGACGGACGTCACGAACAGGTCGGGACCATAGCGCTCCTCCAGCAGCCGACGGAAATCAGTCGGAATCTTCAGGCGGCCTTTGTCGTCGATCTTGGTTGGAGCGCTTCCGCGGAACATACCCGCCCCCGCAATACAGATGTCTGAAGGGAAATCCTAGCAGTCCACTCCACTTTTGTCCATTTTTTTCCACTGCGAGCCACTGAAGATTCGGAGAGGCGCGAAAGTGCGGCGAAAGAGGGATCTGCGGCAGATTGGAAGGAAAGAAAATGCCCGCCGTGGGGTTGTACGG
>CAXTNS010000900.1:0-2341 GCA_964245465.1 uncultured Thermoanaerobaculia bacterium | reverse complement strand
GTTCCTGCCCGACCCCTGGGGGTCGGGCGATCGGCTCTACCGCACGGGAGATCTCTGCCGCTATCGCCGCGACGGAGAGATCGAATTCCTCGGCAGGGTGGACCACCAGGTCAAGATCCGCGGGCAGCGCATCGAGCTCGGCGAGATCGAGGCGTTGCTGTTGGAGATGCCCGGGGTCCGCGAGTCGGTGGTGCTGATGCGTGAGGACCGCCTGGTCGCCTATGTGACCGGCGATATCGGCGATATTGTGGTCGATGCCCTGGGCCGGTCTTTGCGCGAGCGGCTGCCGGACTACATGATGCCGGCCGCCTTCGTGACCCTCGAAACCCTGCCCCTCACCCCCAACGGCAAGGTGGACCGGAAAGCCCTGCCGGCGCCGGAACAGCAGAGCGCTCCAGAGACGTACCTGGCGCCGCGCACGCCGGTTGAAGAGGTGGTGGCCGGTATCTGGGCCGAGCTCCTCGGCTTTGAGCGGGTGGGGCTGGACGGCCATTTCTTCGCGCTCGGCGGGCACTCGCTGCTGGCGGCGCAGGTGACCTCGCGCCTGCGCCGCGCCTTCGGTGTCGAGCTGCCAGTGCGCGACCTCTTCGAGGCACCGACGGTGGAGGAGCTCGCCGCCCGGGTCGAAGCGGCGCGCCGGACCGGCGCGGAGCTGAGCGTTCCTCCTCTCCTGCCGGTGCCGAGGCAGGGAGCCCTGCCCCTGTCGTTCGCCCAGCAGCGGCTCTGGTTCATCGACCAGCTCGAGCCGGGCACGCCGCTTTACAACCTGCCGTTGGCGCTACGCGTCGAAGGGCCCCTGCAACCCGGGGTACTACAGCGCTGCCTGGAGGAGATCGTGCGCCGCCACGAGGCCGTGCGCACCGTTTTCGCTCTGCAAGGAGATTCGCCGGTGCAGATGATCCAGCCGCCGTCCCCCTTCGTCCTGCCGCTGGCGGACCTGTCGGGGCTGCCGGAGCCCGCGTGCGAGGCGGCGGCTCTCGCCTTGGTCGTTGAAGAGGCCGGCCGGCCGTTCGACCTCGCCCGCGATTCGATGCTGCGCGGCGTGTTGCTGCGGCTGGCGGAGGAGGACCATACCGTCGCGCTCACCCTGCACCACGTCGCGAGCGACGGCTGGTCCATGGGCATCCTGGTGCGCGAGGTGACCGCTCTCTATGCCGCGTTTGCCCAGGGAGAGCCCTCGCCTCTGCCGGAGCTGCCGGTGCAGTACGCGGATTTCGCGGTCTGGCAGCATTCCTGGCTGCATCGCGAGGTCCTGGAGAACGAGATCGCCTGGTGGCGGCGCCAGCTCGCCGGCCTGCCGCCGCTCCTGGAGCTGCCCACCGACCGGCCCCGGCCGGCGGTGCAGGGCTTCCGGGGTGCCACCCGGCCGGTGCGGCTGCCGGCCGGGCTCACCCGGCAAGCCGAGGAACTCGGCCGGCGCGAGGGAGCGACGCTCTTCATGGTGCTCCTGGCCGGCTTCCAGGTCCTGCTGGCGCGCTACAGCGGGCAGGACGATCTCGCGGTGGGCTCACCCGGTGCCGGACGCAATCGGGTCGAGACCGAAGGATTGATCGGATTCTTCGTCAACACACTGGTTCTGCGGGGAGGCCTGGCGGGCACACCCACGTTCGGCGGGCTCCTCGGCCGGGTGCGCGAGACCGCGTTGGCCGCCTATCTGCATCAGGACGTGCCGTTCGAAAAACTGGTCGAGGAACTGGCCCCCGAGAGGAGCCTCGCCCACACTCCCTTGTTCCAGGTGATGCTCGTCCTGCAGAACGCTCCCGTCGAAAGCCTGGAGATCGAGGCTCTGCGCCTGCGGCCGGTGAGCGTGAACGTGACGGCGGCGAAGTTCGATCTCACGGTCAACCTTTCGGAGCACGACGGTAGGCTCTTGGGTACCGTTGAGTACGCCACCGATCTGTTCGATGCCGCCACGATCGACCGGCTGGTCATCCACTACGAGAGGCTGCTGATTGCGGCCTTGGCAGCGCCGGAGCGGTTGACCTCGGAGCTGGCACTGCTCTCCCCCTCAGAGCGCCATCAGGTCCTCGCCGAATGGAATGACACGGCGGGGCCGTTGTCGCCGGGGATCCTCCTGCCCAGACTGTTCGCTGCCCAGGTCACGCGCACGCCGGACGCCCTGGCCGCCACTTTCGAGGAGGAGAGCGTCACCTATGCCCAGCTCAGCGCCCGGGCGGAGCGGCTGGCCCGTCACCTGCGGAAACTGGGCTGCGGCCCGGAGAGCCGGGTCGGTGTGGCCCTGGAGCGCAACCTCGACCTGCTCGTCGCGGTCCTCGGTGTGCTCGAGGCCGGAGCCGTCTACGTACCCCTAGACCCGGAGTACCCACGCAAGCGCCTGGCC
>CAXTNS010000899.1:0-2343 GCA_964245465.1 uncultured Thermoanaerobaculia bacterium | reverse complement strand
GAGGCGTGTTCGCGGAGGGGGTGGACTATCCCGGCGAGGTGCTGAAGGCGGTGGCCGTGGTGGGTCCCTGCCTGCCGGCGGTGACGCTGGAGCAGCAGCTCCTCAAGGAGTATTACGAGAGCCGTTTCGAGAAAGGCTTCGAGTACTCCTTCGTGGTGCCGGGCATGACGCGCGTGGTCCAGGCCGCCGGCCGTCTCATCCGCTCGCCCGAGGACACAGGCGTCATCGCCCTCTTCGACCAGCGCTTCCTCAGTGCCCCGTACCGCCACTACCTCCCCGGCGACTGGCTCCCGGAGGAAGGGGCGGGGGCGCTGGTGGGGAACCCGGCGGAGGTGGCGGAGGAGTTCTTCCGGGCGTTGAGTCTAAGGACGTTCGATCGATAGGAGTATCCTTGGACGCGAGAAGCCCAGCAGGGCTTCCGGGAAATGACTTCCAGGAGATAGAATACGCCATGGCCCGACGACATGCCGTTATCTTTGAAGAGGAGCTCAGGATTCCCGAGGACGCCTTCACCTTCGAAGGGTTCCAGCGGTGGGTGGAGTCCGAAGAGTTCCCGGAGACCGGGCGCATCGACTATCTCGGGGGAGACATCGAAGTCGACATGAGCCCGGAAGACCTGTATACCCACAGCGCCGTAAAGACCGCCATCTCGGCCCGCCTGCACTTTCTGGTGACGGAACACGACCTGGGAGATGTCTTCATCGATCGGGCTCGTCTCGCATCACGGTTTGCGGGTCTCTCGGTGGAACCCGACGTTGTTGTCGTCCTAGGAAGCTCGCTTGACGTGGGGAAGATCCGTTTGACTCCCGCGAGCCGAAAGGGGCCGGATCGTTATTCCGGCCTGGAAGGAGCGGCCGACGTCGTCGTGGAGATCGTCAGCGACGGCTCGGTCAAGAAGGATACCCAACGCCTGCCCCCCCTCTACGCGTCAGCGGGTGTTCCTGAGCTCTGGATCGTGGATGCTCGGGGGGAGGACCTACGCTTCGACATTTACGAGTTGCGGGACGGCCAATACGTGTGCCTTGAAGCGGATTCCGAAGGCTGGCTCCGGTCTCCTCGGCTCGGCCATGACTTTCATCTAATCCGGCGTAGCAGCGGTCGCCCTGGCGCTTGGCGCTACACCCTTGAAGCTCGGGAAATCTGATTACTTATTGCGTACCGGCGGAGCGCTCCTTCTTCCGCGAGAAGCCGCGGAGGACTGTGAGGACGCCTTCCCGACTGAGGGCGACAATCCCGATCACGACGAGCACAACGGCTGTGCACCATGCGGCATGGGTGTGAATCAGCTCGAAGCGATCGTCGTGGTAACCCTGGATGGCCGAGGCGGCGGCGCAATTGTGTCTAGCATTGGAAACCCCGGCGGACGCTCTTGATGATGTCAGATCCTTCCTCTCAAGGTAACACCAAAGTGTCGAAGGCCCGGCAGGACAGCTTTCAACCCCGATCGTGCGCATGCCGGCCCCAGCTTTGCGCTTGCCGGGGCCGGTCTTGCCCAAGCCGGACCCAACAAGGTGACGGCCAACCTCCATCGTGTTCCTGCCGGGCTCAAAAGTGCGCCTGCCGGGGCCGGTTGTGCGCAAGCCGACCCCAATCCTCACCAAGCCGGCCCCGGTGATGCGCGTGCCGGGCTCAAAAGTGCGCAAGCCGGCCTCGCCGGTTCTTCCGAAGGGGCTGGCGGAAGGCGACGAATCCGCTCCGGCTTCCGTAGAAGGGGAAAAAGTCCGCAAGCCGACCGCCGGGGGACCTCGGATGGGGGCGGCGGAAGGAGGCAAGAGTGAATCCGGACATCTCGCTGGCGCACGTCACCGCCAGCCTCGAAGCGCAGATCGCCTACCACCACGAGCAGGAGGCCCTGCACTCGGAGCGGGAAGTGTTTCATCGTGAAAAGCGGGCCGCTCACGCGGCGGAGCTCGAGCAGCTCACGCAGAGCCTCGACGCGTTGCGCTCCGCCGCCCGGACGGCCGCGGAACTCGCGGCCCGGACCGTGCCGGCCCGGCTGGCGGTGCCTGCCGCCAGGAAGACGAAGCGGAACGGGCGGACCACCCTTCATCAGGCGGTCAAGGCGGTGCTGAAGACTAAGGGACCCCACGAGGTCTTCGGAGCCAAGGCGATCGCCGCCGAGGTGAACCAGCACTTCCGCGAGGAGTTCCACAGGCCGGTCAGCACCCGGCAGACCTCCGTGGCTCTGCGCTGGCTCGCCCGCCGGGGCTGGATCGTCCAGGTCCGGAAAGGCCGGCCGTTCTGGGAAGGCCAGTACGCCCTCCGGGCAGTGAGGTGAGAGCACGACCTGCGGGCGATCGTCGCTCCGCAGGTCGGATCCCTGGAGATCGGGTCAGGGGGCGG
>CAXTNS010000898.1:0-2345 GCA_964245465.1 uncultured Thermoanaerobaculia bacterium | reverse complement strand
CGCCAGGGGTGGCGAGCTTTCCGCCACGGGTGGCGAGCTTTCCGCCAAGGGCGGCGAGACTCTCGCCGGGGGTGGCGGACTTTCCGCCGCGGGCGGCGAGCTTTCCGCCGCGAGTGGCGAGACTCCCGCCGGGGGTGGCGGAGCTTCCGCCGGGGGTGGCGGGCCTTCCGCCAGCTCCGGCGAGAGCTCCGATGCGGTGACGACGGAACCTGCCGGGCGTTTACCGTTCCCCGCCAGCCCGGGCCGTCTTCCGGCCGGACCGAACGGACTCACGCCATTCCGAGGGCATCTTAGTGGTCATGTCAAAGAGTCCACAATTGGCTATTGCCGACGGCCCATTCGCTCCTCAACAATCACCCTGATGAACACGCTAACACATTGTCGGCGTTACCGACGTTACCTGTTATTGCTCAGTCTGCTTGCCGGCCTCCAGCCCCTTCCGGGACTCGCACAGCCGAGGGATGGACAGCACGATTTCGACTTCGAGATCGGCACCTGGCGCACCCACCTGTCGCGCCTCCAGAATCCCTTGACGGGCTCGAAGACCTGGGTCGAATACGAAGGCACATCCGTCGTCCGAAAAATCTGGAATGGCCGCGCCAATCTGGTGGAGCTCGACGTCTCTGGCCCGGCGGGCCGCATCGAAGGGCTGTCCCTGCGTCTCTACAATCCCGAATCCCGCCAGTGGAGCCTCAATTTTTCCAACGTCCGCGGCGGGACCCTGAGCCCGCCCACGATCGGAGAATTCAAGAATGGACGGGGAGAGTTCTATTCTCAAGAAACACTGAATGGACGATCCATCCTCGTCCGCTTCGTGATCTTCGACATCACTCCGACTTCGTGCCGTTTCGAACAAGCCTTTTCGGAGGATGGAGGCAAGACCTGGGAGGTCAACTGGATCGCGACGGATACACGGGTGACAAATTGAGCGGTCGTCCGGACTACTCCGCCCCCAGCGTGCGCGCCGGGTCGACCCGCGCCGCGCGCCACGCGGGGACTCCGCACGCAATCATCGCCACTCCGGCCAACAGCGCGATCACGCCGAGATAGGTGACCGGGTCGAGGAGCGAGACGCCGAACAGCATCGCGGCGATGGCTTGAGTCGCCGCGGCGGCCCCCGCCACTCCGATCGCGACGCCGATCCCGGTGAGCGTCATCCCCTGGCGGACCACCAGCGCGAGGATGTTCCGGCGCGTCGCCCCCAGCGCCGAACGCACTCCGATCTCGCGCGTGCGCTCGGCCACGCTGCCGGCGAGCACGCCGTAGATGCCGGCGGCCGCGAGCACCAGGGCCATGAGCGCGAACGCCTCGAACAGGATCAGCACGAAGCTCCTCTCGGCCGCCGAGTCGGAGAGCAGGTCCTCCATGGTCGCGACCCGCACGATCGGCTGGTCCTTGTCCACCGACCAGACCGCCTGGCGAACGGCGGGAACGAGCGCGGCCTCGTCGCCCCGCGCGCGGATCACGAGCGACATCGTGTTGTCCCCAAAGGGCCACTGGCTCGCTGGGACGTACACGGCGTCCGACTGGCTCATCGCCAGCGACATCTGCCGCACGTCGGCCACCACTCCCACGATGGTGTAGGGCGGCCCTTCCGTGGGGCCGATGCGCAGGTGCTGGCCGAGGGGATCGGCGCCTGGGAACCGGAGCTTTGCCAGGGATTCGCTGATCAGCGCAACGAGCAGCGCCCCGGCCCGGTCGTTCTCGTTGAACAGCCGGCCGCGGCGGAGCGGAATTCCCATGGTCTCGAGATAGCCCGGGCTCACGGCATAGCGGAACGCGTTGTAAGTCTGGGCCGGGCGCTCCGGGCCCGCCTCGAAGTGAACGCCATACTCGTCACGGTCGCCGCTCAGCGGCAACTGGCTGGTGAACGCCGCCGCGGTGACGCCGGGCACGCGCCGGACCGCCGCGAGCGTCTGGGCGAAAAAGCGGTACGCTGCACCCTCGCCGTCGAAGCGGTGGCCGGAGGCCTGCACCTGCATCGTGAGCAGGCGCGGCGAGTCGAAGCCCACGGCGACCGCGAGCAGGCGCTCGAGGCTCCGCAGCAGCAGCCCCGAGCTTACGAGCAGCACGAGCGCGAGCGCGACCTCCGCGACGACCAGGGCACCGCGGGCACGCCGGTGTCCGCCTACGGAGCGGCGCGAGCCGTGCTGGAGGTCCCAGTGCGGATCGCTGTGCGCCGCTTGCAGCGCCGGGATCAACCCGAAGGCCAGACCGGTCAGCGTGGTGACGGCCAACCCGAAGGCGAGCACGGCGCCGTCGATCCCGATGGCGCCGGCGCGCGGCAGGCCCGGCGGGCTGAGCGCCACGAGCGCGCGCACGCCGAGCACCGCCACAGCCATGCC
>CAXTNS010000897.1:0-2347 GCA_964245465.1 uncultured Thermoanaerobaculia bacterium | reverse complement strand
GGGCGGCCGAGGCCGGGTTCGAGCTGTATCCGGCCCAGGAGGAGGCGCTGCTGGAGATCATGGCCGGGAAGCACGTGATCCTGAACACTCCCACGGGCTCCGGCAAGTCGCTCGTGGCCCTGGGACTCCACTTCAAGGCCCTGTGCGAGGGGAAGACCTCCTTTTACACCAGCCCCATCAAGGCCCTGGCTTCGGAGAAGTTCTTCTCCCTCTGCGACGACTTCGGCCCCGAGAACGTGGGCATGCTGACCGGCGACGCCTCCATCAACCCTGAAGCGCCCGTGATCTGCTGCACGGCCGAGGTGCTCGCCAACCGGGCTCTGCGCGAAGGCGAGAAGCTCGACGCGCCCTACGTGGTGATGGACGAGTTCCACTACTACTCGGACCCCGAGCGCGGCGTGGCCTGGCAGGTCCCCCTCATCACCCTGCCCAAAACGCGGTTCCTCCTGATGTCCGCCACCCTGGGCGACATCTCCGCCATCCAGCAGCACGTCCAGGACCGGACGGGCATCGAAGCGGTTCTGGTCAGCTCCGAAGACCGCCCCGTCCCCCTCGATTTCGAATACCGCGAGACGCCGCTCCACGAGACCATCGAGACGCTCATCAAGGACGGCAAGGCGCCCATCTACATCGTCAACTTCACCCAGCGCGAGTGCGCCGAGCTGGCCCAGTCCCTCACCAGCATGCAGATCTCCACCCGCGAGGAGCGCGAGCGGATCCGCGAAGCCGTGGGCGACTTCCGCTTCGACACGCCCTACGGCAAGGAATGCAAGCGCTTCATCTCCTTCGGCATCGGCGTCCACCACGCGGGGCTCCTGCCCAAATACCGGCTGCTCGTGGAACAGCTTTCCCAGCAGGGTCTCCTGCGCGTCATCTCCGGCACGGACACGCTGGGCGTGGGAGTGAACATCCCCATCCGCACCGTCCTTTTCACCAAGCTCGCCAAGTTCGACGGCCGCAAGACCTCCATCCTCTCCGTGCGCGACTTCAAGCAGATCGCCGGCCGCGCCGGCCGCAAGGGTTTCGACACCAAGGGCAGCGTGGTCGCCCAAGCGCCCGAGCACATCATCGAGAAGAGGAAGAACGAGCGGAGCGGCAGCAAGAAGACCGTCAAGGGCCCGGCCAAGGGCGAAGTCTCCTGGACGGAGGAGGCCTTCGAAAAACTGATCAGTCGGCCGCCGGAGACGCTCAAGTCCCGCTTCAAGATCTCTCACGGCATGGTGCTGAACCTCCTCCAGCGCGACGCCGAGCTGGACGATCCCAACCTCCGGAATTTCGATTCCCTGCGGGACCTGATCCGCCGCTGCCACGAAGAGGAAGGCGCCAAGAAGCGGCTCCTCACCCAGGCGGCCGTGCTGGTGCGCTCGCTCTACCGTGCCGGGATCATCCGCATGAAGCGGGACCTTTACACGAAGTATCTCTGGGCCGTGGTGGCCGAGGACCTCCAGTGGGATTTCTCCCTCCACCAGGCCCTCTCGCTCTATCTGGTGGAAACGATCACTCAGCTCGAGCCGCAATCCGAGACCTACGTGCTCGACCTCGTCACCCTGGTCGAGTCGATCCTGGAAAATCCGGAAGCCGTGCTGCGCAAGCAGGTGGACAAGCTCAAGACCGAGCTCGTGGCGCAGCTCAAGGCCGAGGGCGTCGAGTACGACGAGCGGATGGAGCGGTTGGAGGAAGTCACCCATCCCAAGCCGCTCTCCGACTTCATCTACGGCACCTTCAACCGCTTCCGGGGGAAGCATCCCTGGGTGGGCGGCGAGGACGTCAAGCCCAAATCCATCGGCCGCGAGATGTTCGAAGGCTACATGAGCTTCGGGGACTACGTGAAGCGCTACAGCCTCCAGCGGAGCGAAGGCGTCCTCCTGCGCTACCTCTCACAGCTCTACAAGACGCTGGACCAGAGCGTGCCCGAGCTGTCGAAGACGGAAGGCGTCTGGGACGCCCTGGGCTTCTTCCGCGCCCTGGTCGAGCAGACCGACTCCAGCCTCCTGGAAGAGTGGGAGGGCCTCCTTCATCCCGAGGTCCTGGTCCACACCCGGGAGCGCGAGACGGCCCGCGAAATCCTCTGGCTGCAGGAGCTGCTCGCCGATCCCAAGACCTTCACCGCCCGCGTCCGGGCCGAGATGCACATCCTCACCCGCGCCCTCTCGCTCAAGGAATGGGAAGAAGCCACGGCCCTCGTCAAGCAGGACCCCGACGATCCCCAGACCGTCTGGGACGCCGAGCGCTTCGAGCAGACCCTGGCCCCCTTCTTCGAGGAATACGGAGAGCTCCTCTTCACCCCCGAGGCCCGCCGCCACCAGTGGACCCAGATCCGCCCGATGGGAGACCGCCAGTGGGAGGT
>CAXTNS010000896.1:0-2352 GCA_964245465.1 uncultured Thermoanaerobaculia bacterium | reverse complement strand
TCTACAGACAAGACCACGCATTGGCTGCCGAAGCGGCGGGCCAGCTCCTCCAACAGCTCCGGGCGCTCGACGGCGGCGGAGTTGATCCCCACCTTGTCGGCCCCGGAGCGCAGCAGACGCCGGGCATCCTCCTCGCTACGCACGCCGCCGCCCACGGTCAAGGGGATGAAGACGCGCTCGGCCGTGCGGCGCACCCATTCGACGTCCGTATCGCGATCCTCGGGGGCCGCGCCGATGTCGAGGAAGACGATCTCGTCCGCCCCCTGCTCGGCGTAGCGGAGGGCCGACTCGGCGGGATCGCCCTGGTCGACGAGATCGCGGAAGCGCACACCCTTGACCACGCGCCCCGCGGAGACGTCGAGGCAGGGGATGACGCGCCGGGCAAGCCCGGAAGGGCCGGTCAGTCGCATACGGCGAGCGCCTCCTCGACAGTGAAAGCTCCTTCATAAAGGGCACGGCCCACGATGGCACCCGCGATCTCCGGCACCCGCCGCGCCTCTTCCAGGTCGGAGAGGGCGTGGACGCCGCCGGAAAGCAGCGCAGGCAGTCCCGAGGTCCTCGCGACTCTACGGGCCAGATTGAGATTGGAGCCGGTCATCATGCCGTCGCGTTCGACGTCGGTAACCAGGAGGGCCGGGCAGGGCAGCCCCATCAGCCGAGCGCACAGCTCGCCCAGGTTCTGGGAAGCGCCTTCCTTCCAGCCGGCGATGCGGACTTCCCCGTCCGCCACGTCCAGGGCGGGCACGAGCCGTCCCGGCCGCTCCTGCGCCAAGGCTCGGAAGGCCTCCGTATTCCGGGCCACGAGGGAGCCGATGACGACCCGGTCGCAGCCCGCCCCAAGGGCCCAGTCGATCGATTCGCGGTCCTTCAGACCTCCGCCGAGCTGAATCCTCACGCCGACTCCGGCCATCCTTTCGATCAGCTCCCCTTGCGGCGCCTCGCCCAGGGCGGCGTCCAGATCCACCACGTGGACGCGAGCCACTCCGGAACGGGCGTAGGCGTCGAGCACGGCCACGGGATCGTCGCCGTAGACGGTCGCCCGGGTCTCGTCGCCCTGGCGGAGGCGGACGGCCCGGCCGTGGCGCAGGTCAATCGCGGGGATCAGCTCCATGAGCCATCTCCAGCCATCTTCAGAAAACTGCCGAGCAGGCGCAGGCCGGCGGCGCCGCTGCGCTCGGGATGGAACTGCGTACCCAGAACCCGTCCCCGTCCTGCGATCGCGGGGAAGGCGCGGCCATGGGTGCAGCGGGCAAGGCAGAGCTCGTCCGGAACTCCTTCCGGGGCGTAGCTGTGGACGAAGTAGACGTATCGTTCCCCAAGTCCCCTGAGGACAGCATGGTCGGCGACGTCGTGCAGCCGGTTCCATCCGATATGAGGCACCGGCACGGTCTCGGGCAGGCGGGTGACGCGGCCCGGGAGGAGCCCCAACCCGTCCGTGGCGCCGAACTCCTCGCCCTCCTCGAAGAGGATCTGGAAGCCGACGCAGATCCCCAGGAGCCAAGCCCCCCGATCGAGGGCCATGCGGAGCGCCTCCTCGACTCCACCACGCACGGCCTCCCGAGGCGGCGCAAAGGCTCCGACGCCGGGCAGCAGAACGCATCGGGCCTCGGCGACCAGATCAGGATCGGCCGTGATCTCGGCCCGGCCGCCCACCCGCTCCACGGCCCGCACGAGGTTGCCCAGATTGCCAACCCCGGCGTCGATGACCAGCGCGTTCATGCCGAGAGCGTCCCCTTGGTGCTGGGCACCTCGGCGAATCCAGAACGGAACGCGACCGCCTGCCGCAACGCCAAAGCCGCCGCCTTGAAGGCTGCCTCGGCAGCATGATGTCCGTTCCGAGCCGAAAGGATGTCGAGATGGAGAGTCAGCCGCCCCCGGTCCGCCAGAGCCTGGAAGAAGTCCGCCACGAGGGTCAAGGGAAAGTCCGCCGTCACCCAAGCCGAGGCCAGTTCGCGGGGCGCCGAGTAGTGGAACGAGCCGCGGCCCGAAAGGTCCACCACGGCCCGCGCCAGAGCCTCGTCGAGCGGCGCATAGGCATGGGCGAACCGTACGATCCCCCGCCGCTCGCCCAGTGCCGCCGCCAAGGCCTCACCTAGAGCGATCCCCACATCCTCGACCGTATGGTGAAGATCCACGTGAGTGTCCCCATCGGCCTGGAGATCGATCCCCACCCCTGAATGCGTGGCGAGCGCCGTCAGCATGTGGCCGAAAAAGCCGTTGGGAACTTGGATTCTCCGATCGCCGCCGTCAAGACGCAGGGACAGGCAGATGCGAGTCTCCCCCGTCGTCCGCTCTACGCGTCCCACTCTTCCCTTTGTGTAGGGTAGGGGCGGGTCTGGAGGGGTGGTTGGG
>CAXTNS010000895.1:1947-2377 GCA_964245465.1 uncultured Thermoanaerobaculia bacterium | reverse complement strand
CTCGAGAACCGGGGAGAGGTGGTGGAGAAGGAGGAGCTGATCCGGCGGGTGTGGGGGGACGCCTACGTCACGGAGGCCAACCTGACGCAGAACGTCTCTTCCCTGCGCAAGGCGCTGGGGGAGCGGGCCAACGACCACCGGTTCGTGGTGACGGTTCCAGGACGGGGCTACAGCTTCGTCGCCGAGGTGAACGAGGTCCTGCGGGAAGCGAGCGGGGAGCTCCCGGTGGTCAACCTCACGCCGGCCGGCCCGCCGGCGCTGGACGACAGCGGGATGTTCCGCCTGCCGGCGCCGGATGAGAGCGGGACCTTCCGGCTCCCGCCGCCGGCCGCCGTTCCTCCCGTGCCCTCGGCGCGGCCCCGAGGCCGGCGCCGTTTCCTGCTGGCGGGCCTGGTATTGGGATTCCTGCTCGCGTTGACCGCCGCCGGGC
>CAXTNS010000895.1:1242-1937 GCA_964245465.1 uncultured Thermoanaerobaculia bacterium | reverse complement strand
GCTCTACGTGGTCTACAAGGAGCGGTCTGGAAGAGGGACCGCGTCCCCCGCCCCGCCCTCCGGCGAGGAGGCCTCGTCCGTCCGTCCGGCGGGCTTCCGGCCGACCGTGGCCGTGCTGGGGTTCCGAAACCTCTCGGGGGACCGGCAGCAGGACTGGCTCGCCACGGCCCTGGCCGAGATGCTGACCACGGAGCTTTCCGCCGGCTCCAAGGTGCGGATGGTTTCGGGCGAAGAGATCGCCCGGGTCAAGGACACTCTGTCCCTGCCGGCCGCCGAGGAGCTGAGCCTGGAGGACCTGCGGCAGATCCATGAGGTCCTGGGCGCCGAGCTGGTCGTGGTCGGCTCCTATCTCTCCCTGAGCCAGCAGGCGGGCTCCAGGATCCGCATTGACCTCCGGGTGGTCCGGGCGCCCGAAGGCGAGATCGTGGCCTCCCTGGCCGAGGTGGGGACCGGGGAGGATCTGTTCGATCTGGTGACGCTGGTCGGCCGCCGGCTGCGGCGCGACCTGGGCTGGGCCAGTCCCTCGCCGGAGGAGGCCAAGGCCGCGCAGGCGCTGCTGCCGGCCAGCCCGGAAGCGGCCCGCGTCTACGTCGAGGGGCTGACCCGGCTGCGCGCCTTCGACTTCCAGGGTGCGCTCGACCTCCTGCGCCAGGCCGCCAAGGCCGATCCGAAATCGGCCATGATCCATTCCGCCC
>CAXTNS010000895.1:0-1232 GCA_964245465.1 uncultured Thermoanaerobaculia bacterium | reverse complement strand
CTCTCGATGGCCTGGACTGGGCTCGGGTACGACGCCAGGGCCCGCGAGGAGGCGCAGAGGGCGGTCGAGCTCGCGGCCTCGCTGCCGAAGGAGGAGCGGCTGGCGATCGAAGCCCGCTTCGACGAGGCCAGGAAGGACTGGAACGGTGCGAGCGAGCTCTACCGCTCGCTGTGGACGTTCTATCCGGACGACCTGGAGTATGGGTTGCGCCTCGCCAACAGCCTCGCGGTCGCGGGCCGCACCACCGAGGCCGTGGCCACGGTGGCCGCTCTGCGCAAGCTCCCCCTCCCCTTGCGGGAAGACCCCCGGATCGACCTCGCGGCCGCGCAGGTCGCGCGCCGGCAGGGGCATCCCGAGGACGAGTTGCGGGCGGCGACGGACGCCGGCGGGAAGGTCCGCAAGCTAGGACAGACTCAGACCCTGGCCGAAGCCCTTCTCCTCCAGGGGGACGCCCTGTACACCCTGGGCCGGCCGGAGGAGTCGATCGCCTGCCTCCACGAGGCCCAGGGCCTGTTCGGGGAGACCAGCAACCAGGCCGCGCAGGCGCGCACGCTCAACCGTATCGGCGCGGTGCTCCTGGACACCGGCAACCTCGCGGAAGCCGAGAAGAGATACCAGGAGGCGCTCGTCATCGCCCGGCGGATCGGCTCGAACGACCTGATCGCGCCCCAGACGCTGGCCCTCGGGTTCGTGGCCGGAAAACTGGGAGACCTCAAGCGCTCGCGGGCTTTGGCCGGCGAGGCCCACTCCCTCTTCGTGGAGCTCGGCGAGCCGTTCTATGAGACGCGAAGCCTGTTCAAGATCGCCGAGGCCCTCTGGGACATGGGCGACGCGGAGGAAGCCCGCCGCCGGTTCGAGGAGGTGCTGGTCCTGGCCCGCAGGTCCGGCAGCCGGGTGGAGGAGGCGCGGGCCCTGAACGGCATCGGCCAGTCCCTGCTCGCCGCCAGCGAGGGCGCGGTCTTCGGCTTCTTCCCCATCCTCTGGATCGTGATCAACGCGATCTGGATCTACAACATGACCGTCGAGACCGGACACTTCGACGTCCTGCGCCGGTCGTTCGCCTCGATCAGCGACGACATGCGGATCCAGGCCGTGCTGATCACGTTCTGTTTCGGCGCGCTGCTGGAGGCGCTGGCCGGGTTCGGCACGCCGGTGGCGATCACCTCGGTCATGCTGATCGCGCTGGGCTTCAAGCCGATGAAGGCGGCCACGGTCGCGCTGGTCGCGAACAC
>CAXTNS010000894.1:0-2380 GCA_964245465.1 uncultured Thermoanaerobaculia bacterium | reverse complement strand
TGAACCTCTCGTCTTCATTCGGGCTATGCGGCTGTCTGGTGGGCTCGTTGAAGTGTTTCCGTGTCACCGCTACCGCCTGCCCCGGCTCGATCTCCGCTCGGGCACGGCCCGGGCCACCGCCGCCGGCACCTTCTCCAAGACCGGCGGAGACCTCGATTGGCAGCTCAACGCGCCCAACCTGGCTGAGGCGCTGCCGGAAGCCAGGGGCTCGCTGACCGCGACCGGCCATCTTGCCGGGCCCTGGAAGACCCCCCGGGTGCAGGCCAAAGCGAGCGGCCAGTCGATCGCCTTCCAGACCTATAGCGTCGAAACCGTGACGCTGGCGGCCAACGTGGACCTGGCCAGCGACGGACCGATGCTGATCGATCTCGACGCCGCCAAGGTCGGCCTTGGTGAGCAGCGGTTCGACGCCGTGACCTTCGACGGCCGGGGCACGCGGCGGGCCCACGAGGTCACCCTCGCCGTGCGCGCCCCGGAAGGCACGTTCGGCCTTGCCTTGGCCGGCGGGCTCGCGGGGACCACGAGCTGGAGCGGCGAGATCCGCCGGCTCGACCTCCAGGCCCAGGAGACCGGCACCTGGCACCTCGCCCAGCCCGCGGGACTTGCCGCCGGCACCACCGCCGCCGCCCTGCGCAACTTCTGCTGGGTATCCGCTGAAAATTCTCTTGGTGGTAATAATGCCCGCCTCTGCGCCGACGGCCAGTGGAGCAAGACCGGCCCGTGGAACGCCTCGGGCACCATCGCGGACCTGCCGTTCTCCATGTTCAAGCCGTTCCTGCCGCCGGACCTGGAGATCACGGGGGGCGTCAACGGCTCTTTCCAGGGCCAGGGCACGCCGGGCGGCTTCGTGACCGCCAACGTGGACCTCCGTCCCGGCCCGGGCGAGGTGCAGTACCCCCTGGAGAGCGGTGAGACGGCGCACATCCGCTACGACCAGGGGACGGTCAACCTGACGGCGGGCCGCGACGGCCTCGCCGGCCGCGCGGCCCTGACCTTCATCGACACCGGCGCCATCCAGGCCGACCTCCGGCTGCCCCAGTTCAACGCCGTGGGCGCGCCTCTGAAGACTCAGACCGTGGCCGGCCGCATCCAGGCCGACTTCACCAACCTGGGCCTCGTGGAAGCCTTCGTGCCCGACCTCGAGAGCCCCCGGGGCACCCTGAACGCCGACCTCGCCATCCAGGGCACCGTGGCCGCGCCCAAGGCCGTGGGCTCGGTGGCCCTGCGCGGCGCCCAGGTAGACGTGCCGAAGTTCGGCCTGGAAGTGCGCCAGATCGAGCTCACGGCCACCAGCGATCCCCAGGGTATCCTCC
Organism: uncultured Thermoanaerobaculia bacterium; assembly: GCA_964245465.1. GTDB lineage: Bacteria > Acidobacteriota > Thermoanaerobaculia > Multivoradales > UBA5704 > DATARR01. The sequence goes on along the minus strand of CAXTNS010000894.1, from coordinate 1,067 downwards.
AGCTCAAGGGCTCCGCCCGCTCCGGCGGCGGCAACCTGGCGCTCGCCGTCAACATCCCGCTGGACAAGCGGCCGGGCCGCATCACCGTCGAAGGCAAGCGCTTCGTGGCCTCCAACACCAAGGAGGCCAAGGTCTTCGTCTCGCCCAACCTCGTCATCGCGACCGAATATCCCCGCATCGAGGTCACGGGCGACGTGGAGATCCCCGAGGCGAAGATCGGCGAGCAGAAAAAGCGCCGCCGCGGCGCCATCCCCGTTTCCGAGGACGTGTACATCGTGCCGCCCTCCGAAGAGCAGCTCGCCGAAGCCGACAAGCCGCCGATGGAGCTACGCGCCCGTATCCGCGTGATCCTGGGCGACAAGGTCGAGATCGTCGAGTACTCGGGCTTCTCCGGCAAACCTACGGGAAGCCTGCTGGTCATCGAGCAGCCCGGCAAGCCCACCACGGCCGTGGGCGAGCTGGTGGTCAAGGAGGGCATCTTCAAGTCCTACGGGCAGGATCTGACCCTGGAGCGCGGCCGGGTCATCTTCGCCGGCGGCCCCGTCAACAACCCCGGCCTCGACCTGCGGGCCTACCGCAAGGCCGACGACGGCGTCGTGGCGGGCCTCAACATCCGGGGCACCCTCGAGTCCCCGGAGACCACCATCTACTCCGACCCGCCCATGGCCCAGGACCAGGCCCTCGCCTACATCCTCCTTGGCCATCCCCTCGGCCAGGCCACGCCCCAGGAGGGCAGCATGCTCGCCAACGCCGCCAATTCCCTGGGCCTCAAGGGCGGCAATCTGGTCGCCAAGAGGCTGGGGGCTCGCTACGGCCTCGAAGAGGCGCGCATCGAGTCCACGGGAGGCCTCAAGGAAGCCTCCCTCGTGGTGGGCAAATACCTCTCGCCCCGACTCTACGTGACCTACGGCATCGGCCTCTTCGAGCCCATCAGCACCTTCCGTATCCGCTACATCCTCGGCCGCGAGTGGACGATCCAGGCCGAGCAGGGCGAAGAGACGGGCGCCGACTTCCTCTACACCGTCGAACGCGGCAAGGGCGGAGTCACCCCGGCACCTACCAAGGAC